>CAVBAM010000071.1:0-6818 GCA_963593315.1 Candidatus Methanomethylophilaceae archaeon
CGCCGTCGCCGAGAACGCGATGCACAGCACCAAATACAGGTAATTGCCCTCGGCGTCCGCGTAGAGGTCCTCCCCGGTCGAAAGCGCCAGGGCAACCGCCACCATCAGGGCGAGGACGGCGAGGTAGCACGCGACGCCCACCGCCATCCGACGGCGCCGCCAGGCCGCCAGGTACAGCAGCTCGAGCAGCACGGCGCACGCGCAGAAGGTGAGCGGGATGCGCGCCGGCACGCTCGACAGGAAGAAGGCGTTCTCGATGACGCAGGAAAAGCTCGCCGCCGCCACGAGCAGCAGCGCGAACTCCCCCACCTGCGATTTCAAATAACGAAGAAGCGTCATGAAGCCACCCGCCTCGTTTCAAGCTCGGTGGATTCGAGCACGTAGTACGGGATGCCCGCCTGCGCCAGCTGCGACAGCGGCGCGAGGAATTCCGTGCGCGCGCGACCGACAAGCGACGCGGGAATCACCAGCATGAGCATCGCTTGGCGCCGACGCGCAGCGACTTCCTCAAGCGCCGAAAGGATGCCCTCGTCGAGGCGCGCGGCGACGTAGGCGATGTTGCTCGCCCCCTGGGAGCCGGCCCCTTCCTGTAGGAACAGCTCGACGGGAATGGACGACGCGCGGCGGATATCGTCGAAAGAGGCGGCGTGGCCGGGTTCGGAACCACCCGAGGGCGCCGCCTGCCCGCCGGCGCCTGCTTCCCCAGCCTGGGCTTTCACCTGCTGCGTGCCCGCGCCGCCGGTAAGCGACACGATACGGCAAGCAGACAGAATCAGCTCGTCGGCGTCCTCTTCGCCTGCAAGGCAGATGCTCGCCGGCTCGAAGCCGCGGCCGAGATAGCGGATGGTGCATTCGACGCCCTGCGCCCGCGCGAAGCGGGAAAGCGACGCCGCGCCTTCCATCATGCCGTCGAAGAGGCTCATGAGCACATCGCGGTCGCCCGAGGGCGCGAACGGGTCGATGATGGCCGCCACGCTCGGCGTGACGTAGGTTTCGAACAGGCGCGTGTACATGGTGTTGGTGGCGCTGCGAGCGGTGAGGTTCCAATGCACGGTTTTCAGCGGGTCGCCGAAACGGTACTCGCGCACGCTCGCGTAGTCGGTGCCGTCGGCGGTGATGGGCTTGACCATGCTCGCGGATTCCTCCTCGGCTTCCGAGATATCCACGTCGGCGAGGTCGAACAGGCGCGGCCGCACGACGACCTGGCGTCGCTGGGCGTTGGGGATGGTACAGCTGAACAGGCCGAACAGGTCGCTTAATCGCACACAGTCCACGCCTGCGGCATAGCGTCCCAGGTGCGTGAAGTTCGCGTCGAAGTTAAACGTGGCCACCTCGCGCGACCCGAGCGGCACGACCATGGTGCGCAGGGCGTCGTATTCGCCGAACAGGTCGGTAATGTAGAAGGACACGACCACGCGCGGATGCGGCAGGATGGAGCCGTTGGAAAGCGTGACGGAAAGCCCCACCGCCTCCCCGCGCTCGCACGAGCGGCGCATGCCGTCCTCGCTGAGAGAGAACGTGCGCTTCAGGATTTGCAGGTACGAAAACGACGCGGCAAGCGCGAGCACGACCGTGATGAGCGGAACGTAGCTTATCGGGTGGGCCACCAGCGCCACGGGCACCCCGCACAGAAGCAGGGCCGCCACCAAAAGCAACGCCTTCCCCACGCGCGAGACCTCTCCCGCGCGGCGGACGGGCGCGGCAGGGGCAGCGGACGGCGCGGCGAACGCACCCTTTCCGAACGGCACGCGCATGCTAATCGCCCCACTTCTGCGACTGGATGGCGACGGCCCATACGAAGAACGGGACCACGACCACGGACACGAGCGTGCCGACCGGCACCGACACCGATCCGATGATGGCGAAATGCTGGAAGGCGACGCAGGTCAGAAGCACGATGGTTCCCAGGATGCAGTTGCCCAGAAGCTGGTAGCGGAATTCGGCCGGCATGAGGTAGCGCACCAAAAACGGCACGGCCAGCGACAGCATCGCAACCTGGCCTATCGACGCGATGGCCGCGAGCTGCATGACCGAGCCCAGAACCAGGGAAAGCGCTCGCAGCGTGCGCGGCCGGACGCCCATGAGACGGCCCTCCTCGTCGGAAAACGACACGAGGTTGAGCTTGAAACGCATCACGACGACCGGGACGAGCGTCACGACGAACACCACCGCGACGACGAGCCACGTTTGCGGATAGGCCAGCACGTTGCCCGCCTGCTGGATGCTGTAGAAATGCTCCCAGGTTTCCAGGTCCATACCGAAGTTCGACACATAGGCGACCACGCCGCCGAGCAGCTGGCACACCACCGTGCCCAGAAGCAGCATGTCGAACACGTTGAAGTCGCGGCCCGATACCAAACGCGACACGCCGATGACGAACACGACCGCCGCCGCCCCGCAGCCGTACACCAGCGCCAGGTAGAGCGGCATGTTGTCGGCCGCGGAAGTGTAGCCCAAAAACGCGAAGATGATGACGCCGATGGAGACGCCGTCGGAAACGCCGAGCGCCGTCGGCGTGGCAAGCGGGTTGCGGAACGATGTTTGGAACAGCATGCCCGAAACCGCCAGCAGGATGCCGCAGGCGATGACCACCAGCGTGACCACGCCGCGCTGGATGACCAGCTGGTAGATGACGGTGGGATGTTCGAGCTCGAAAGCCGCGAGCAGGGCCCCGGCATGGTTGGCGATGGTGCTGTCAAACAGGGGCATCACCGTGATCTGGAACCACAGCGCATAGGAGTCGACGACATCGGCCGGGGAGTAGATGACGCCGCCCGCGCCCATGGTGTCGACGCCGTAATAGGGCAGGCACAGCGACAAGGCGCTGATGACGACCACGAGAAGCACGCCGAGGACGGCGGTCTGCCGCACGCTGCGCACGCTTGCAATGCGGCTGGCGTGCACTTCGGAAAACGCGCTTGCGGCCTCGGCGGTCTGCGGGGCCGCGAAGGCGTTGGATTCCTGCAGCTTGCGCGCCGCCTGGATAAGGTTGCGCGCGCGTTCCTTGGAGCTATCGCCAGCCATGGCCCGCCTCCCCCCGCTGCCGCAGGATGACGACCATGAACAGGCACGCGCCCACGATCGAGCACACCGGACCCGCCGCATAGGGCGAGGTCAGGGGCAATCCCGACTGGCAAATCCATTGAATGACGGAAATGAGCGACCCGCCGGTGAGCATGCTCGCGGGCAGCAGGAAACGGAAATCGGGCCCGACGATGCGGCGGGCCAGATGCGCCGATATGAAGCCGAGGAAGGCGACATGCCCGCAAAACGAAATGGCCAAGCCCGTCATCACCGTGCATAGCGCGATCATGAGGTAGCGCGTGCGCTTGACGTTGATGCCCATGGTCGAAGCCACGTCGTCGCCGAACGACAGCAGCGTGAGGCGGTTGCGCAGCGCCAGCACCGCCACCATGCACGCCACGATGGGCGCGACGACGATGAGCAGGTCGCGGAAGTAATACGTGTTGATCATGGTGTAGTTCTCTATTTGCGCAAGCTCCGTGGCCACCTCGGTGCTCCCATCCATAGTGAAGTAGTAGCGCGCGAACTGGATGACGGCCGTCACGCCCACCGAGAACACCTGGCCGAAGATGATTACGATGACGTTGGAGAGCTTTCCGCGCCCCAAAAACGAGGTGAGCGCCATGACCAGGCCCACGACGATGAAGCACCCCGCGATGGAGCACAGGCAGCGCCCGTAATTCAAGTAGAACCACGCAAACGGGTCGAGAGAGGCCTCCCAGGCGGCGATTTCGGAAACCGTCACGCCCGCGGCGTCCGAATGCATCACGGGGGCATAGGATTTCAGCCACAGCACGTAGACGAGCGCGCCGAGCGCGCCGCCGCTCATCACGCCGAGCGTCTTCGGCGCCGCAAGGGGGTTATTGAAAGCGCCCTGAAACGTCGAGCCGCACAATCCGAGCGCCGCGCCGCCCACCGCGCAGACGAGCACTGCCATGAAGCGCGTCTCGAACGCGGCCCCGTTTCCGGTGAACACGCCGATGAAGGCAGCGAGGTTGGCGCTCACGTCGGCAAGAAACGCCGCAAGCGGGTAGCTGGTGAGGGCGGACGCGAACGCATGGGTCGGCAGCACGTTGACGGACACGAAGACGGCGGCGAACACCACCGCCAGCATAAGCACGCGCCGCGATTCCGCGCGCATGCCGTGACGCGCCTCGATGTCGCGGGCGAAGGCATTGTCGCCGGCCTGCACGGCGATGCGCTCCTGCGCACGACGGCTGCGCTCCTCGCGCGCGGCCTTGCGTATGCCCGGTTTCCACATCCGCATGCTCTAAAGCCCCTTGTCCGTGACCACGCGCTCGTAGGCGCTTTGCGCCTCGGAGGCATCCATGCGATAGAAGGTTTCGTAGAAGCTCGTCACCGCATCGGAAAGCTGCTGGGCGGAATAGGAGCAAATGGGGCTGTAGTCGCTGTTGGCGGGGGCGGCGGAATAGATGCGCGCGAGCCACACCGTCTCCAGCACGCACTCCATCGACCCCGACGTCCAGCTGCCCAGAAGCCCGCTCGGGTTTGCCCGCACGGTGTCGGAAGCGGCCACGCCCTGGTCAACGAACACGCTGCCCTTGGCGTTGTCGGTCGTCGATCCGATGATGGACACCGACGACGCTTCAACGGTTTCCATGTTGTTCGGCGACTGCCGATACCACGGAAGGATGGAATAGGGGTTGAGCGGATCGCTCGAGAGCATCTGCGCCACAACCGACTGCTTGACCTCGTCGGACGAGGAGCTTCCCGATGCCGCGACGATGAGATACGGGAACGCCCCCGACCCCAGCCCGTCGCCGAAATTGCTGCTGGAAGAGGCGTTAATGCGGTCTTCGGTGCCCAGCAGCACCTTCGACACGCAGCGGGTCAAAAGCGGCGAGCCCGTCGCGCTGGTAAAGAAGCTCAAATCGTAATATGCGCCCGTCACCACGCCATAGAGCATGGCGGTGTCGTTTTTCGGCGACGACGAGTTCACGACGTCGGCCCCGCGGTCCCATATGCCCGCGGCCTGCGCCCAGAACGACAGCGGCGAGGACGCGGTGCTGCCCGTGAACAACAGCCCGCTTTCGGAATCGAGCACATACGAGCCGTTGGTGTAGCCGATGCCGCGCACGTAGCTGGTGCCGAACGCGGCGAACGTATGGTTGGTGCGCGTGCCGGAAACGGGGCAGCTGTTGTAGGAAGACAGCAGGCGCGAGCCGCTCGTCGACTCGTCGCGGGCGGCAAGCGTTCCCCCGTGCGAATCGGCCGCCTGCGTCACCAAGTCGTTCACGGTCTGCCAATAAGCTTCGGCGTTGCTTTTCGCCTGAGGGGCCGACGTGCTCTGCGAAAGCACCTCGCCGACGACGTTGGCGGCATCGAGCATGCCCTGCACCGACGAGAAATCGACGGGAATGTAGGTGATGCCGGCGCGGTCGAGCACCTCGAGGGCATCGGCGCTGAAGCGGGATTCCAGGTCGCCCTGGGCCTGGTCATAAAGGATGACGCCGCCCTCGCCGCACGCGCTTGCCAGGGCCTCGGCGTCCGTCAGGTCGCCGGGAGCATCGCCGTCGCCTCTCCACAGAAGCGCGGTTTGCGCGAAGTCGGAGGGAAGCTCGTCGCCGAACACTTCCGAGAAACTGCCGACCGACGAGGTCTGCGTTCCGTAGTAGGTTGCCTCGTCCATAGCCGCCAGCGCCCCGCCGCCGCCAAGCGCCTCGACCAGCACCGCCGCCTGCCCGCACGCCGCGATCTTGTCCGCATGCGGGGGCTCGGCGAACCCGTTGTTGGGGTCATAGATCTTGCGTTCGCCGTTGTAGCCGCCCGACTTGCCCTCCGTGCCGCCGTCGCCTGCGTCGGCGCCGCTGTCAGCCGGGCTTTCGCCGGTGCCCGTCGCCTGCTGCACGATCTCACTCGACTGCGCGCGTGCCGCCTCGCCCTCAAGTTCGCTGCGCTCCTGGGCCGACAAGTCGGTTTCCGTGGGCGTCTGAGAATCGCTTTCGGAGGCGGTCGAGGACTGAGAGAAGTCGAGCTGGACCGGCTCGCTGGACTGCACGCCCAAGAAGCGCGGGTTCAAATCGAACACCGAGCGGAAAGCGTTCATGTTCGTGGTTGGATTGTCGGAATAGGTGACCAGGTTCTGCACCTGGCTCGAGCGCGTGGAGTCGTCGGCCCAGTCGAGCGCGGAAAGCTGCTCGCTGGTATTTTCCGCCTGCGGGTCGTTAACGATCGTGCGCTGGGGGTTGTCCTCGTCCACCTGGTCGGCAAACGGGGAAATGATGACCTCGGTGAAGAAATCGGTCGGGCGGCACGAACACAAAAGCGGCACGCACGAGGCGACGAGCGCGCAGACGAGGAGCGCGCGCACGGCACGCAAGGCGGTGCGACCGGAAGCGGGAGCGCCTTGCCCCGCCGCCTTTCCGCGCGAGGCTTTGCCCCCTCGTGATATGTTCGACAAGCCCTTCATCGACCTACTTGCACCTTCTCAAGACAGGCGCCGCGGCGGCGCACAACACGCCGAGGGAAATCATGAACGGAATGGTCGTCGAGGCGGGAGTGCTCGTCACCTGCGACGAGTCGTGGGAGACCGAGGCCTTCGAGCCAGGCGCGTTTTCTGCGGAGCCGTCGCCGGAGGCGGGCGCGCCGGGCGCAGGCGAGGCTTCGGACGGAGCAGCAGCCGCGGAGCTCTTCCCCGAAGCGCTCGCCGCGCCAGCCGTCCCCACCGCGTAGGTGGTTGCCCCGCCGTAGGTTGCAACCACGGTCGTGGTGCTGGAGCCGCCGCCCGAAGTCCCGCCTTCGCCGGAGCCGCCGCTGCCGGAGCCGCTGTCAGA
>CAVBAM010000072.1:0-6769 GCA_963593315.1 Candidatus Methanomethylophilaceae archaeon
CCAGGTCGCTGTGGTAGAACGGGAAGCGGCGACGCCGCTCCTCGAGATGCTCGAGCCACGGGCCGGTGATCGGCGCGGCACCCGTCTTCTCGACCTGCTCGTTCACTGCGGCGAGCACGCCCTTCAGATCGCCCACGATGGGGATCTGCACCTCGCGGATTTTGCCGATCTCGGCCGGGTCGATGTCGATATGGATCACCTCGGCGTGCGGGGCGAATTCGGACAGCTTGCCCGTCACACGGTCGGAGAAGCGCGCGCCACAGGCGATGATCAGGTCGGATTCGGTCATGGCGAGGTTGGCGTACTTGGAACCGTGCATGCCGACGAGCCCGAAGTTCAGCGGATTGGAAGCCGGGAAGGCGCCCTTGCCCATGAGCGTGGTGACCACGGGAAGCTTGAGCGAATCGGCCAGGCGCACGAGTTCCTCGGACGCGCCGGAGGCAATGACGCCGCCGCCGACGTAGAGCACGGGACGCTCGGCGCGCTCGATGCGCGCCACGGCCGCGCGGATCTGCTTGGCGTTGCCGCGGTAGGTGGGGCGGTAAGACGGGATGTTCACCTTGTCGGGATAGTTGAACGTCATCGACTCCGAGAGAATGTCGGAGGGGATGTCGATGAGCACAGGTCCCGGACGGCCGGAGGCGGCGATATGGAACGCCTCGCGGAACGTCGTGGTGAGCTCGTCAGTGGACTGCAGCAGGAAGGAATGCTTCACGACCGGCATGGTGATGCCGACGATATCGGATTCCTGGAAGCTGTCGGTGCCGATGACGCCGCGCGGGACCTGCCCGGTGATGACCACGAGCGGCACGCTGTCCATGTAGGCGGTGGCGATGCCCGTGACGGTGTTGGTGGCGCCGGGGCCGGACGTGACGATGACGACGCCGACCTTGCCCGTGGCGCGGGCGTAACCGTCGGCCTCGTGCACGGCGCCCTGCTCGTGGCGGGCGAGCACGTGGTGCAGCTGCTTGCTGTCGTAGAGCGCGTCGTAGATTTTAATGGCCTGGCCGCCGGGATAGCCGAAGACCAGATCGACGCCCTCGGCCTCGAGCGAGGCCACGACGGCCTGCGCGCCGATCATCTGCGTGTTCTGCTTGGGCGTCTTGCTGCCCAGCCCGCGCACTTCCCCAGCGCTCGAGGCGTGCTTGTCCATCTTGCATTCACTCATGAAACGAAAGCCCCCTTATCTGCAGAGGAAACGAGTTTGGCGTACTTAGCGAGCACGCCGTGGTTGTGCTTGGGAGCGGGAGCCACGAAGGCCGCACGACGGGCCGCGAGGACCTCATCGGAAACGTGCAGCTCGAGTTTTCCGCCCTCGATATCGACGGTGATCTGGTCACCGTCTTCGATCAGCGCGATGGGGCCGCCGGATGCGGCCTCGGGGCTGACGTGTCCGACGCAGGGGCCCTTCGAGGCGCCCGAGAAGCGCCCGTCGGTGATGAGCGCCACGCTCTTGGAAAGCCCCATGCCGACGATGGCCGAGGTGGGCGTGAGCATCTCGCGCATACCCGGGCCGCCCTTGGGGCCTTCGTAGCGGATGACCACCACGTCGCCCGGCTTGATTTCGCCGGCGAAGATAGCCTCGCAGGCCTCTTCCTCGCTGTTGAAGCAGCGCGCGGGGCCGGTATGCGTGAGCATGCTCGGGTCGACGGCGCTCTTCTTGACGATGCCGCCGTCGGGCGCGATGTTGCCATGCAGCACGCGCAGGGCGCCCACCTTGGAAAACGGGTTGTCATGCGTGCGGCACACCTCGCCGTCGGCCGGCTTGGTGCAGTCGGCGATGTATTCCTCCAGCGTGCCCATGCAGGTAAGCGCCTTGTTGTCGAGCAGCTTAAGTTCGGCGAGCTCGTGCATGACCACCGGCACGCCGCCAACGGCATACAGGTCGATAAGCGGGCGCGGGCCGGAAGGCTGCAGCTTCACCAGATGCGGCGTGCGGGCGCTTGCGGCGTCCCAGTCGTCCATCGTAATCGGGCAGCCGGCCTCCATGGCGATGGCGGTTAGGTGCAGCACCGTGTTGGTGGAGCCGCCGAAGGCCATGTCGCATTCCATGGCGTTATGGATAGCCGGCGCGTTGATGATGTCGCGGATGGAAATGCCCTTTTCAAGCAGCTCCATCACCTTCATACCGGCGTGCTTGGCCAGGCGCAGGCGCTCGGAGTAAACAGCCGGGATGGTGCCGTTGCCGGGAAGCGCGATGCCGAGCGCCTCGCACAGGCAGTTCATGGAGTTGGCAGTGAACATGCCCGAGCAGCTGCCACAGGTGGGGCACGCGGTGTTCTCGAAGTACTTCAGCTCGTCTTCGGTCATGGTTCCGGCGCTGACCTGGCCCGCGCCGTCGAACAGCGTGTTCAAGTCGGTGGTGGGGCCGTCAGTGCAACCAGGCTGATGACCGGGAAGCATCGGGCCGCCGGAGACGAACACCGTCGGAATGTTCACGCGCAGGGCGCCCAAGATCATGCCGGGTACGATCTTGTCGCAGTTCGGAATGCAGACCGCGCCGTCGAAGGCGTGACCCTGCACCGCGCACTCGAAGCTGTCAGCGATGGCCTCGCGGGACACCAGCGAATAATGCATGCCGTCGTGGTTCATGGCGATGCCGTCGCACACGCCGATGGTCGAGATTTCGAACGGCACGCCGCCGGCCATGTAGATGCCGGCCTTGACCGCCTCGCAGATTTTGTCGAGGTTGTTGTGACCGGGAATGATGTCGTTGCGGGAGTTGAACACCGCGATGAGCGGGCGCGAGATTTCCTCATCGGTAAGGCCGTCGGCCTTCAGCAGACTGCGGTGCGGGGCGCGCGCAACGCCCTTTTTCATGGCATCGCTGCGAAGTTGCATAAGCTTCCTTCTTCCCTCTCGTCTAAAGCCCGTGCGGGCATAAAAAAATCCTGCTGCAAGCAATCTGCATCAGGACTTCTGCGAAAGGACCGCACTGCGCGGTTCTGCCGGTAACGGAGCGACCCGATTCAGATTACTTGCGCAAACCGCACGCGAAGGTTGTTCGCTGCATGCTTGCACGTTCACCGGAACTGCTCGGAGGGGGCATTCGAGCCCGCCCACCATCGGCTTGCACCAACCGCCGACTCTCTTTAAGATGGGTTCGTCTCTACTGTCCTCGTCATAGCATTTCGTCTATGAACTTGTGGTTGGACAGTATACGCCGACGAAAGGTGGGCGCAACACTTCTTTGCTATGAATTTGAATTTGCTAGGGCTTTGCGCACAAAGCACCCACAATAGGCTCTGAACGAAACGACACCCCCTAACGCCGAGGAGACGCCCATGCTAACGCTACGCAAGCCGCCCATCGAAACCTACAAGCGCGTGAAGCTGCATCCGGAATGCCGCATCGCGCCGACCGCCGCCGTCGTCGGGGACGTGACGCTTGGCAAGGACGTCACCGTGCTGTTCGGCGCCGCCATCCGCGGCGACTACGGCGAGGCGATACGCGTCGGCGAGGGCACCAATGTCCAGGAAGGGTGCAGCCTGCATGTCGATTTGGGCAGCCCGCTTACCATCGGCAAGCGCGTGATCATCGGGCACAACGCCACGGTGCACGGCTGCACGATCGAAGACGGCGCGCTCATCGGCATGGGAGCCGTCATCATGAACAAGGCCGTCATCGGCGAAGGGGCCGTGATCGGCGCCGGTGCGCTTATTCCCGAGGGAAAGGTCGTGCCGCCGCGCGCCGTCATGGTCGGCGTCCCCGCCAAGCAGCTGCGCACGATCACCGATGCGGAAGCCGCCGTCAACGACGTCGACGCGCAGACCTATATCGATGCCGGCAAACAGATGGAGCGCGAGGGTATCCTGATCAGCGGCGCGAACATGCCCCGCAACATTCCGCACATCACGCTTGCGGACGACGAATAACGAGCGAGCGACAACGAAGGGCCCGGCCGCGACAGACAACGCGACCGGGCCCTTCTTATGGACGGAAGTGGTTATTGAACTGGTATAGTGACCGATTTATACCGGTTTGATTCCCGTCAACACGCGGGGTCGCCCCGCAAGATCATCCACGATTCGCACCTCGGAAAAACCCGTCTCCTCAGCGAGAGCCTTGGCGGCGTCGAGGCGCGTTTCGTGCAGCTCGAAGGCAAACCCCCCGCCGGGGCGCAACGCCCGCATCGTCCAGGGCAGAAGCCGGCGCAGGATGTCGTTGCCGTCTTCTCCCCCGTCGAGCGCCAGCGCCGGTTCGAAATCCGCAACCTCGCGGGGAATGGACGACAGCACCGCGGTTGGGACATAGGGCGGGTTGGAGACCACCAGATCTAGTCTGCCGAGGGCAGCTTGCGGCACACCCGCGCCAAGGTCGCATTGTTCGATGCGCACGCGATCGGCAAGCCCGAGTTCGCAGGTATTTTCCTTGGCGAGCGCAACCGCATCGGAGGAGATGTCGGTGGCGATGACGCGGGTGTCGGGACGCTCATGGGCAATGGAGCAGGCGATGCAGCCGCTGCCGGTGCAGATGTCGGCCACGAGCAAAGGGCGCCTAGTCCGGGCGAGCGCCGGAGAATCAGAGCCGCCAGCGCCGTTGCCGCCTTCGCGCGCGTCGCGCAAAAACTCCGCCACGGCCTGGCGTTCCTCTTCGAGCGCCTGCTCGCCTGCGGCCTCTTCCTCGACAGCATCGGCCTTGGCCGCCTGCGCCGCATGCATGACCACGTCGCCGGCCCAGGCGTCGATGGTGCTGTCGAGCGCAACGCGCCGCGCGGGCGCCGGCAGCAGGGAAAGCGCCTCGCTCACCAGAACCTCGGTTTCCGGACGCGGGATGAGCACGCCGGGGCGCACCTTCACGGTAATGTAGCGAAAGGCCGCACGCCCGCTGATGTACTGCAGCGGCTCACCTGCACCGCGACGGGCGACGAAGCCGCGTAGACGTTCGCGCTCCTCAGCCGACAGAGGCTCGTCGAAGCAGGTGTACAGCTCGATGCGGGAATGCCCGGTCGCCTCTCCCATCAGCCATTCCGCGGACAGGCGCGGCGAAGCGTCTCCCTTGCGCGCCAGATAGCCCTGCGTCCAGTCGAGCGCTTTCTTGATTGTCCAGGTTTCTTCCACGAACGCCCCCTTGGCATGCAAACGGCCGAAGGCGCGGACAACATGCCCGCGCCTTCGGCCGTATCAACTAGTTATATGCCGCCTAAACCGCGCTTTCCAGCTTCTTAGCGCGGTCGGCCGCCTGCAGGGCCGTAATGACGGCGCCGAGGCCGTCACCCTGCAGCACGCCGGTGTAGGTGGAGTTGAAGCCGATGCGGTGGTCGGTCACGCGGTCCTGCGGGCCGTTGTAGGTGCGGATCTTCTCAGAACGGTCGCCCGAGCCTATCTGCGCGAGGCGCTCGGCACCTTCGGCGGCCTGCTGCTCGGCGAGCATCTTCTCGTACAGGCGCGCGCGCAGCACGGCCATCGCGGCGATTTTATTCTGCAACTGCGACTTCTGGTCCTGCGACTGCACCACCAAGCCGGAGGGCAGATGCGTGATGCGCACGGCGGAGTCGGTGGTGTTAACGCACTGGCCGCCCGGTCCGCCGGCGCGGAACACGTCGATGCGCAGGTCGTTCTCGTTGATGTCGACCTCGACCTCGTCGGCCTCGGGCAGCACGGCCACCGTGGCGGTGGAGGTATGGATGCGGCCCTGCGACTCGGTCTTGGGAACGCGCTGCACGCGATGCACGCCCGATTCGTACTTCATGACCGAATAGACCTTGTCGCCCTTCACCTTGAACTGGATTTCCTTATAGCCGCCGGCCTCGGAGGGGCTGACGTCCATGAGTTCGGTCTTCCAGCCTTGGGAGGAAATGAAGCGCTCGTACATCTTGAACAGGTCGCCCGCGAAGATGGCGGCCTCGTCGCCGCCGGCAGCCGCGCGGATTTCCACGATGATGTCCTTCTCGTCGGCCGGATCGGAGGGGATGAGCATGAACTTGATGTCCTCGACGAGCGCGGGCATCTGCGCCTCGGCCTCGGCGATGGTTTCCTGGGCGAATTCCTTCATGTCGGCGTCGCCGAGCAGTTCCTTGGCCTCGTCGATGTCCTCGCAGCACTGAAGATACGTGCGCGCCTTCTCCACCAAAGGACCCTGGTCGGAATATTCCTTCGCGAGCTTGTTGTATTCCTTCTGGTCGCCAAGGACCGCGGGGTCGGTCATCTTGGCCTGCAGCTCCTCGTAGGCCTTGATGATCTTCTCGAGCTTCTCGCGCATATCGTTATCTTGCATGATTGCTGCATCCTTCTTACAAGCAGTGCCAACGCTTAAGGGCGCCTGGCAACGCGGGCGCCTACGCCCGAGGCGGCAAAGCCGATCGGACGCGTATTCGAACTTTCAGAGTTTATCAGATGGAAAGCTCGCTTGCAGCACGCTCCGCACAGACTGCACCATCGGAAACCGCGGTGACCACCTGACGCAACTCCTTGGCGCGCACGTCGCCCGCGGCGAAGACGCCCGCAACCGAAGTGCGGCCCGCCTCGTCGGCGACGATGTAGCCGGCCGCGTCCAAGGCAAGCGCGCCGCCGAGGAATTCGGTGTTTGGAAGCGTGCCGATAGCAACGAAGAGCCCGTCGGCCTCGAGGGTTTCCGCGCACCCGTCCGCGCCGGCGATATCGACGGCAGAGAGCTTCCCATCGCGTTCTCGCAGGCAGGTGACGTTTGCTTCGAGGACGAGGCTGATATTTTCTGCAGCTTTAAGCTGGTCGTTATAGACGGCCGTGGCGCGAAGCTTGTCGCGCCGATGGACGAGCACGACCTGGGAGGCGATGCGCGAGAGGTAGAG
>CAVBAM010000073.1:0-6756 GCA_963593315.1 Candidatus Methanomethylophilaceae archaeon
GCCCAACGCAGCCCAGCGATCCGGCCCCAAGAACCCACCACCGTCCGCCGACCGCGCCGCCGGCTACTCGCCCGCAGCCTCCGGCACCTCGCCCGTCTCCAGGATTTGCAGCAGGGCCGCCTCGTCGAGCACCGGCACGCCAAGCGCCTCGGCCTTCGCCAGCTTGCTGCCGGCCGCTTCGCCGGCCACCACGTAGCTCGTCTTCTTCGACACGCTGCCCGACACCTTCGCGCCGCGCGCCTTCAGGCCACTTCCCGCCTCGTCGCGCGTCATGCCCGACTGCGTCAGGCTTCCCGTCAGCACGAACGTCAGGCCCGCGAGCGTCTGCGGCAGCGCCTCGGCCGCGGCGGCTTCCACGTCGTCGGCCAGCCTCACGCCGTGCTTCGCCAGCCGCTCGATCACCTGCACGTTGTCGGGCGTGCGCAAAAACAGGTACGTCGAATGCGCGATCTTCGGCCCCACGCCGTCCACCGCCGCCAGCTGCTCCTCGCTCGCGGCCATGAGCGCGTCCATGTTCGGGAACGCACGCGCCAGCGTCTCGGCCATGGTCTTGCCCACGTGGCGCATTCCCAGGCCGAACAGCGGGCGGGCGAACGGGCGCGTGCGCGACTCGTCGATGGCCGCCACCAGCTTCTTCGCCGTCACCTGGCCCAGGCGGATGACCTCGCCGTCCTTGTTGACGCGCCCGGTGTCCAGCTGCGCCAGTTCCACCTCGTCAAGCGTGTAGAAGTCGGCAACGTCGCTCACGCGCCCCGCGTCCACCAGGCGTTTCACAATCTCCTCGCCCATGCCGTCGATGTCCATGGCGCCGCGGCTCACCCAATGCAGCAGACGCTCGATGGCCTGCGCGGGGCAGTCGATGGAGATGCAGCGGTAATCGGCCTCGCCCTCCTCGCGCACCACGGGGCTTCCGCAGCTCGGGCACGTCTTCGGCATGCTCCACGGCACCGCGTCTGCCGGACGCAGCGACTCGACCGGCCCCAGCACCTCGGGAATGACGTCGCCGGCCTTGCGCACGATGACCGTGTCGCCCACGCGCACGTCCTTGCGCAGCACCTCGTCCTCGTTGTGCAGCGTCGCGCGCGCCACGGTCGAGCCCGCCACCAGCACCGGGTCCATTTCCGCAACCGGCGTCAGCTTGCCCGTGCGACCCACCTGCACGGTGATGTCGCGCAAAAGCGTCGTCTTTTCCTCGGGCGGGAACTTGAACGCGATGGCCCAGCGCGGGGCGCGCGCGGTGTAGCCCATGGCCTCCTGCTGCGCGAACGAGTTCACCTTCACCACCACGCCGTCGATGTCGTAGGGCAGCGCGTCGCGGCGCTCCAGGCTTTTGCGGCAGAACTCGTGCACTTCCTCGGCGGAGCTCACCAGCGCGATGTCGGGGTTCACGTGGAAACCGGCGCGGGAAAGCCACTGCAGAAGCTCCCACTGCGAGTCGATTCCCAGCTTGCTTTCCACGCCGATGGCGTAGATGAACGTCGAGAGGTCGCGGTGCGCGGTGATCTGGGCATCCTTCTGCCGCAAGCTGCCGGCGGCCGCATTGCGCGGGTTGGCGAAGGGCTGCTTGCCGTTGGCCTCGGCGGCGGCGTTCAAGGCCTCGAAGCTGGACTTCGGCATGTAGCATTCGCCGCGCAGCTCCAGGGACTCGGCAAGGTCGCGGATGGCGGGCAGGGCCTCATCGCGCAGACGCAGTGGCACGTCTTTGACGGTTCGCACATTGACGGTGATGTCCTCGCCCGTGGTGCCGTCGCCGCGCGTGGCGGCGCGCATGAGGCGGCCGTTCTCGTAGGTGAGCGCCACCGACGAGCCGTCGATTTTCAGCTCGCACACAAGCGGCGGGATGCTGCCGAAGAAGTCCTCAACGCGGGCGAGCCATTCGTCGAGCTCCTCGGCACCCATGGCGTCGTCGAGCGAATACATGCGGCGGGCGTGCACGATGGGCGCGAACTGCTCGCCGACGTAGCCGCCAACGCGCTGCGTGGGGCTGGACGGGTCGATGAGCTCGGGGTGCGCCGCCTCGAGGGCGCGCAGCTCGTGCATGAGCGAGTCGAACGCGGCGTCGCTGATGGCGGGGGCGTCCTTCGCATAATAAAGGTAGGAGTTGTGCTCGATTTCGCGGCGCAACGCCTCGATGCGCGCCGCCGCGTCGCTGGTCGCGGCCGCAAGGTCCTCACCGTCAAGAAGGGACTGCTGCTCGGCCGGGTGCGAGTGCCCCGCCAGCTGCCCCGCCGGCTGCTGCGCCGACTGCCCCGTCACCTGCTGCGGCGATCCCGCCGGCAACCCTTCCGCCTGCTGTTCAATTTCCTGCTCGGATGAATGCTCGATGGCCATCGGTTCCTCCGCTGTGTCGTATTGGTCGGCTCCCGATTGTAGCACGCGAGCGCACACCGGCGGCCCCAACGGCAGCGGCCCCGCAAAGGTGCAAGTTATGTTTCACGACAGGCCTCATACCAAGCTATTTCGGTTTTCAAATTGACAAATCAGTCGTCATTTAGGTTTGCAGATTGACAAAACGGACCTATAATTCAGATAGCAAATTGACAAATACCAGGTTACAGCGCGAATTGGAGACGACATGTTAAAACGCAAGGCCATGGACAAGTTCGAGGAGTGGTACCGCACCCGGACAAAGCAGGCGCTCCTCGTAACGGGCGCACGCCAAGTTGGCAAAACGTTCCTCGTCCGCGAGTTCGCTGCAAGGCATTGGGCACACGTGGTCGAGATCAACTTCTTCGAGAACTCCGAGGCGCGCGCCGCCGTGGAATCGGCGAAAAGTTCCTCGGAGCTGTTCCTGCGCCTGACGGCATTCGCCAACGCCCCCCTGGTACCTGGCGAAACGGTGCTGTTCCTCGATGAGATCCAGGAATGCAGGGAGGCCGTCACGGCCATCAAGTTCCTCATGGAGCGCGCCGACTACGACTACATCCTGTCCGGCTCTCTGCTGGGCGTCGAGCTGAAGGGCATAGCCTCAGCACCCGTCGGCTACCTTAGCACCGTTAAGATGCATCCGCTCGACTTCGAAGAGTTCTGCTGGGCGAACGGCCTCGCGCCGGAAGCGATCGACGAAGCAAGAACTGCGCTGCGCGAGCGTCGCCCGGTGGACGAGTTCGTGCACAGCAGGCTGATCGGGCTGTTCCACCGTTACCTCATAAGCGGCGGCATGCCCGACGCCGTCGCGTCGTTCGTGGAATCGGATGACGTGACGCGCGCAAGGACCGCGCAAGAAGCAATCGTCACGCAGTACCGCTGGGACATCAGCAAGTACGCCGGTGACAGGGCGCGCGTCGTCCGCAGGATCTTCGACCTCATGCCGTCGGAGATAAGCCAGCAAGACAAGCGGTTCATCGTTCGCGACGTCGAGGGCGACTCGCATTTCAACCGCTACGACAACGATTTCATGTGGCTTTCCGATGCGAGCGTGGCTCTGCCGACCTACAACGTCAAGGAGCCGCGCTATCCGCTCGCAGCGAACATGGAGGCACCGAAGTTCAAGCTGTTCAGCTCCGACGTAGGGCTTCTAACCTACCAGTGCGGGATGAATGTGGTCAGAGGCATCGTCGGCAACCGCCCCGACATCAACTTCGGGGCAATCTACGAGAACGCCGTGGCGCAGGAGCTGGCAGCGCACGGGCACGGGCTGTACTATTTCAAGGCGCGCAGCATAGGCGAACTCGACTTTGTGATCCAGACGGCCGCATGCCGCGTGGTGCCGCTCGAGGTCAAATCCGGAAAGGGCTACAAACGCCACAGCGCCCTGAACAACGCTCTCAAAACAGCAAACTGGGGCATAGAGGAAGCGTATGTCCTATGCGAGGACAACGTCCAAGTCGACGGCCCCATAACGTACCTGCCGGTATATATGGTCATGTTCCTGTAGCCAAAGCGCAGCGGCTTTTGGCGGGGACTATTTCCGGCGAATTTTCACGGAAACTTTTGGCGGGAACTTTCCACCCACCTCCAGGCACGAAAACTCGGAATGCCTGCCAGCCCGAACAATCGGCGAACTCGAGCAATCCCAAAGCACGAGGCCCTTAGCCTAAAAAGGTCCTTTCGCACGGCCCCCCTCACTACGAGCACCGAGCGTCCCGCCAGCTGCGCCGCCTGGCGTCCAATCAATTCCAAAGTTCCAGCTTCGCCCCGCCAAGCTTCAGCCCGCAAAACCCCTGACCTTGCGAATTACCTCCCGCAGCATTTCTTGTATTTCTTCCCGCTGCCGCAGGGGCAGGGATCGTTGCGGCCGACCTTCATCACCGAACCGTCGGGGTTGCGGAACTGCGGCGTACCGGTGACGGCCTCGTTCAGCGCCGCCGCCGGCCATCCGTTGTTGTCCCACCGAGGCAGGTCGTTGAGCAGCGTGAATAACAGGCCGAGCATCTTGTTTTCCTGACGGATGTCCTCGAACGCCATACCCTCATCGCCGAGATACTGCACGAACATCCCGGGATCCACGCCGCCCGTCCCGCGCGTGACGATTTGCTCCAAAACGCGTTCGGCGAAGAAATAATCGTTCTGGCCATCGGGAACATGCTCGTTGAGAAACTGCTCGAACGTGCGCACGCTCGGCAGCTTGCGCGCCCACTCGAAAAAGTCGCCTGTCTGCACCATGTCGTCCGGCAAGCGCCACGGCTCTATGCCTTCGCGCACCGCCAGCAAATTTTCCAAAATCCCAAGCTCGCCGATATACACGCCCGTGCCGGTGTCGAGAACCCTCTCGTCACTATTGTTAAGCTCGTCGAGCAATTCCCAATGCAGCAGATAAGTCTGAGTGGTGTCCTTCTCGTAAAACAGCACGAAGGCGCCCTCCTCGTGCAGCGCATAATAAAGCAGCGACTCGCCGAAAAGGCCGGAGCCGGCGCTTTCCGGGAACAGCCGGGCAAACTCCTCGAAAGCGTCGTCGAGCGTCACCATGCCACGCGTGCAAACCAGCAGGTCAGCCACAGAAAGAGCGCGAACAGTGTCGCGGTGGTGATCGCCCACTGCGGACAGGTCGCACGCGCCCATGGCTCGGAAAACCTCGTCCGGGATGATCGCGCTCACGAGCCCATCCTGCTCGAACAGGTAACACAGCAAGGGCAGCGGCCGGGGGAAACCCGCCAAAGACTCCACCTCGTCGAACGCGACGTCGAACCTGCCGCCCTGATCAAACAACCCTTTGAGCATGTCATACTCGCGCGGATCGAGCGACCTCAGCAAGCGGCATACGCTTTCGGGATCGCCGGCAATCCGTTCGCCCAGGGCCGCCACCAGCTGTTTCTTGTTTAGACCGCTCGAACGGCTTGCGCCCATGGTTCGCAAGTTGCGTTCGAGCACGGCGTTCTTCTCCGCGCGCGCCAACGTGGCGAAATCCGTGCGCGTCGGCCCCTTTAAGCACCACGCGCGCAAATTCTCGCGAACAAGCGCCGGCTGCCCTCCATCACCTTCCAGAAAGATGCGATGCGCCTCGGCGCTCGATACCTTCTCGCGCTCTTCGGGAGACATATCCGCAAGCACGCCGCGATGCATGCCGGGGAATTCCGTCGGCGGGTTCAAATCGTATTCGGTGTCCTCGATAAGCTGCTGGGCCTCGCGCGCTATCGCCTGCTCGCGCAGCTTGGGCACGGTTTGCAGGAACTGCTCGGCCGAGCGGATGACGACCTTATCCTCGCGTGCTTCCGCAAACCATTTTTCGTACTGCTTACGCAGGCCGGAACCAATCTCTAGGGGATACTCCGAAAGGTAGCAAGGGAAAACGACCACATCCTCAAACGGCAGCAGGGCGGTTTCAAGCATGCCGTAATCGCCCCGAAGCAAGCTACCGACCTCGCGCGACAAGCCCGTCAATTCGATGATGTGGCCCTCGTAAAGCAGCTCCACGGAACCATCCGAGCGCCTCATGAACGCAAACTGCCCGGGCAGCACTTCTTTCCACGTGGAAATCTGCTCCAGAGCGCCCAGCGGCAACGAAGCAGGATTTCCCGCCACAAACGCATCGATCACATCCGAACGCCGCCACAGCTCGTCCCCAACCTCCATCTGCGCTTCGGGAATGGACCTATTAGCTTCATCGAATAAGCGAACATGCAGTTCAAGACGGTTGTTCGCAAACAGGAAAAGCTCATCAAGCGAGGCGAGAAACCGGTCGCACTGCGCACGGGAGAGAATCATAGGGGGCTCCTTACAAGGAAGCGGCTACCAGCGAAAACAGCGTAGCACATGACGATCACGCAGGCGACAACAACCCCGCAAAGGGCGCAGTTACGGTGTCGCCTCGCACCAAGCTATTTCGGTTTTCAAATTGACAAATCAGTCGTCATTTAGGTTTGCAGATTGACAAGACGGACCTATAATTCAGCTAACAAATTGACAAATACCAGGTTACAGCGCGAATTTCTGTTGGGCAAACAACCTCGCGCCAGAAGTTATTCGCTACGACTTTTTGCAGCGACTTTCTACCCACCTCCAGGCATAAAAAGCTGAGGCCCAGATACACTCACCCTCGAGCCTCGGCGCGCAGACGTTCCGCGCCTCCCCTCGCCGCCAGCCTCCGCTGCACGGGCCGGGCTTCGCCGTGCCGGCTGCCGCTGGCGGGTTTTCCGATTTTCTGGGGCGGCGTGCACGGGCGCGGGGGAATTTTGGCGGGTTTTCCGAGTTACTGTAGCACCGTGCAGGCGTTTTGCTGCAGGAACTCGGATAACCTGCCGCAGAACCGGCGAAACCGCTGCACGGCGGCTCGGAAAGTCGGAAAACCTACCGCCGAAGGCCGAAATCGCTGCACGA
>CAVBAM010000074.1:0-6687 GCA_963593315.1 Candidatus Methanomethylophilaceae archaeon
AGAGGCGCTTGAGCGACTTGCGCATGGCCGCCATCGACCCGCCCGGGAAGTCGGTACGTCCGATCGATCCGCAAAACAGCGTGTCGCCGGCAATGAGCACGGGCTTCGCGTCCAAACGGTCGGTGTCCGCGGGGTCGAGCAACAAGCACATGCTGCCCTCGGTATGCCCCGGCGTGGAAATGACCTTCCAAGGCATCGCGCCCACCTTCACCACGTCGCCGCCCGAAACCACCCGGTCAACCGGGCAGGTGCGGAACTTCGAATCGCCGCGCGGGATGGGCTTGGCGCCCGAAATCACGTCCGCGTCGATCGCCGGCGCAATCACCTTCGCACCCGTTTTCTCGCGCAGATCCGCCGCCGCGCCCACATGGTCGGAATGGCGATGCGTCAGCACGATGGCGTCGAGTTTCCGCCCGCCGAGCGCCCGCACGATCACGTCGGCCCGCTCGGTCGGATCCACCACGAAGGTGCCCGCGCCGTCCGAGACGACGTAGACGTTGTTCTGGATGGGGCCCATTACCAAAAAGGCCACGTCGGCGCATGCGCCCTTCACTCGAAAAGCCATGCTATTCCCCCTTCTTCTCGGCGGCGCCGCCCACCTTTGGGATCATGCGCCGCGCGTCGAACACGCCTTCGAGGCCCTTGAGCTTGGCCAGGATGGCGTCGATGTGCGTGATGTCGCTCACCTGGAACAAAAAGCGCATCTCGACCATGCCGTCGCGATGCGACACCGTGTTGCACGACAGCACGTTCGCACCCATGTCCGCCAGCACCAGCACCACGTCGGAAAGCAGCTTCAGGCGGTCGAGCGCCTCGATGTACACCTCCACCTTGAACGACGTGTTCTTCGGCAGATCGCTTTCCCAATGCACCTTCATGATGCGCTCGGGCTGCGCCATAAGCGCGCCGGCGTTCGGGCAGTCGCGGCGGTGCACCGACACGCCGCGCCCGCGCGTGACGAAACCGATGATCTCGTCGCCGGGCACCGGGTTGCAGCAGCGCGACAGGCGCACGAGCGCGCCCTCGACGCCTTCCACCACCACGCCGTTGGAGCTCTTCGTCTCCTTCTTCTTGGGCTTGTTGACCATCGTCAGCATCGGCGGCAGCTTGCCAGTGGACATGGCCGCATTCAAATTCAGCGGGTCGGGCTGCGTATCGGACTTGTGTCCCAGCTCCGTGAGCAGGCGATTCGCCACCGACTGCGGGTTTTCCTTGCCCGTGCCGATATTGACCAGCATGTCGTCGGCGTCCTTGTAGCCCAAGTGCTCGGACACGGTGCGCAGGGCGCGCTCGGCGCGGGCGTTGGAGATGCCCAGCCCGTGCTTGCGCATCTCGCGCGTCAGCTTCTCGCGGCCGTTGAGCAGGTCGTCGGCGCGCGAAACCTTGCTGAAGTACGCGCGGATCTTGTTGCGCGCGGAAGGCGTTTTCACGATGTTGAGCCAGTCGCGGCTGGGGCTGGCCGACTTCTGCGTGAGGATTTCCACGCGGTCGCCCAGCTGCAGCTCGTAGGCCAGCGGCACGATGGCGCCGTTGACCTTCGCGCCGACGCAGTGGTTGCCCACCTCGGTGTGGATGGCGTAGGCGAAGTCCACCGGCGTCGACCCGGCGCGCAGGCTCATGGCCTCGCCCTTCGGCGTGAACACGAACACCTCGGTCGGCGCCAGGTCGACCTTCAGGTCCTTCAGAAACTCGCGCGAGTCGTGCGTCTCGTCCTGCCAGTCCACCATCTCGCGCAGCCAGGCGAGCTGCTTGTCCATGGAGTCGTTGCCGCCGCGGCCGCCCTTTTCCTTGTAGCGCCAGTGCGCCGCCACGCCGTACTCGCTTTGGCGATGCATCTCCTCGGTGCGGATTTGCACCTCAAGCGGGCGACCCGCCGGGCCGATTACCGTGGTATGCAGGCTTTGGTACATGTTGAACTTCGGCATGGCGATGTAGTCTTTGAAGCGACCGGGCATCGGGTGCCACAGCGTATGGACCGCGCCGAGCGCCGAATAGCAGTCCTTCACCGACTTCACGATGATGCGCACGGCGATGAGGTCGTAGATCTCGGAGAAGCCCTTGCCCTTCTTCGCCATCTTTTGATAGATGCTGTACAGGTGCTTGGGGCGCCCCATGATCTGCGCCTGGATGTTCACCTTCTCCATTTCGGCGTGCAGGACGCTTATCACCTGGTCAAGGTACGATTCGCGCTCCGAACGGCTTTCGGTGACCATGCGCGAGACCTGCTTGAACTTGTTGGGCTCCAGATAGTAGAAGCTCAAGTCCTCCAGCTCCCACTTGATGGAGTTGATGCCCAGACGGTGCGCGATGGGCGCGTAGATTTCCAGCGTCTCGCGCGCCTTAAAGATGCGGCGGTCTTCCTTGAGCGCCGCCAGGGTGCGCATGTTGTGCAGGCGGTCGGCCAGCTTGATGACGATGACGCGGATGTCCTTGCTCATGGCGACGAACATCTTGCGGATGGTGGCCGCCTGCTCGTCGGTGAGCGTCTCCACCTCGATGCGCGTAATCTTGGTGACGCCGTCAACCAGCTGCGCCACGCGCGGGCCGAACTCCTGTTCAACCAGCTGGCTGGTCACCTCGGTGTCCTCGACGGTGTCGTGCAGCAGCGCCGCGGTGAGCGTTTCGGCGTCCATGCGCAAATCGGCCAGGATGATGGCCACCTCCACCGGATGCGCGATGAACGGCTCGCCCGACTTGCGCGTTGCGCCCGCATGGGCCTCGTCGGCGAAGTGGTAGGCCTTCTCCAGCATGGCCTCTTCCTCGTCGGTGAGGTACGGGCGCGTGGTTTCCTGCAGGTCGGCGAAGCGCTCCTCGGGGGTTTTCTCGCCCTTCGGCATGACCTTCGTGGCCTCGGTGGAGAACGCTTTCTCGGCGACGCGCGGGCGTCCGAGCAGGTTATCGGGCTCGGGCGGGCGCACGGCCGCAGGCATGGGCACCTGCGAGAGGGGCTCGCGCGCGGAGCCGATCATGTCGTCGTCATGCTTCGTCATGGCCGACCTCCTTTAAGTTGATGACTATCGGGGAAGCGGAAGAGGCCTGGCGCGGCCCTTCCGCGGAAGCTGCTTGCGGGGCGGGTGCTGCGGCGGGGGCGGCGCCGGGAGCCGAATCGCCCGCCGCCGACGCGCCGCCCGCGCCGCCGGGGACGCCGGCGGCCACATCGCTAGGAAGGATGGGGTGCGACACGCGAATCTGCAGGTCGGAAGCGTTGCTTCCCAGCACCCAATCGCGGAAGCCGCGGAAGATCTCGCGCTCGTCGAGGCCCTCGCGATAGCGCACGCTGTCGGTCAGCTCCACCTTGTCGCGGAAATCCTTCACGTGGATGGAGCGCACCAGGCCGCGCTCGCCGAACACCGAATGCGCATCGATGAGGCCCAACTCGCGGAACACCGCCACCGCGCAAGTGGCCGACGCGGTGCGCACGGGGAACAGCTGCGTGCTGACCAGGCGCGCAAGGTTCGCGTCGCTGGTGGTGAAGAACGTCGTCTTGCTCTTGCACTGCATCTCGCGCAGCTTGCGATACACCTGCGCCAGGCTGTCGTGGCACGGCGTCATGTCGGCCAGGATGCGCTCGTTGAGCCCCGAGTCGTCGCGGTTGAACAGCAGGTGGATGGTCGCCGGCTGCCCGTCGCGCCCGGCGCGCCCGCACATCTGGTTGAACTCGATTTCGTTGAACGGCATGTGGTAGAGCACCACGTGGCGGATGTTGGGGATGTCGACGCCCTCGCCGAACGCGCTCGTGGCCACCAGGACCGAAAGCGCGTCGGTGCGGAACAAGTCCTCGATGCGCTTGCGCTCGCTGCGCGAGAGGCCCGCGTTGTAGAAACCGATGAGCGGCGCCACTTGCGGAGCATGTTTGCGCAGGTGGCGGGCCACCGACACGGACTGTTCGCGCGAATTGACGAACACGACGGTCTTCTGCCCCGAGGCAACGAGGTTCGCCAGGTAGTTGTCGCGCGAGGGCACGTTGCGGCGATCGTCGAGCGTGAGGTTGGGGCGATCGGTTCCGTCGTAGATGCACACGTCGATGGGCAGCTCGCGCCTGATGGCGTCGACGCATTCGTCGTCGGCCGTGGCCGTGAGCGCCAGAACCGTGGGGTCGCCCAGACGCGAGACGGCTTTCCCGATGGTTGCGTAAGCCTCGCGCTGACCGGCGCGCGCCAGACCGATATGGTGCGCCTCGTCGATGACCACGAACTTCACGCGCTGGGTGAACGCGAACGAATCGGCATGCCACGCCAGGAATTCCGGCGTGGTCAGCGCGATGTCCACGCTGCCGTCGGCCAAGCCCGAAAACGCGCGGCGGCGCTCGTCAACGGTGCTTTCGCCTGTAAGGGTGACCACGGTGATGCCGAAGCGCGCGAGAGCTTCGCGCAGGTGGAAGGCCTGGTCGGCGATGAGCGCGCGCAGCGGATACACGAACAGGCTGGCCTCGCGGCGGGCAAGCGCGCGCAGGGTGGCGTGCACCTGGAACGTGAGCGACTTGCCGCGCCCCGTCACCATGACGCCGAGCACCGACTTGTCGGCGTTGAGGTTGTCCAGAATGAGCTGCTGCGCGTCATGCAGCTGCGCGTCACCGATGATGGCGCGCACCACTTCGCCAGCCAATTGCTGCGGGTTGGTGCGCGCGACCGTCTCCCACTGGATGCGGTTGCGCTCGAGGACGTTCTCGTATTCCTCGATGGCCTCCGGGTCGTGCGGCGCGTCGGCGCACAGCACGTCGTCCTGCGTGGCGTACAGGTCGGCCACGAAGCTCAAGTTTTCCGGGTTCAGGCACGCTTCAAGCGCGGCGCACGTGCGCGCGGGGCTGAGCGATTTCAGCATGGCCTTCACGCTGCGACGGTTCTTCCATTCGTCGATTTGCACCTCGAATGCGGCGTTGACCACGCTTTTCGTGTACATGAGCGTACGGATGTCGTTGCAGTGGAACATGATGCCGGCCACGGTGGTGCGCCCGTTGGAAAGCGAGCACGAGAAATGGTTGCGCTCGGCGCCGACCGCGCGGCAGTGCAGCAAGGTGACATCGCGCGCCAAAAACACGGGCACGGGATGTTCCTGCCCGAACGGCGCGAGCGCGTCGAGCTGGGCGACGTTGCGCAGCGTCAGCTCGTCGAGGTTGACGCACGCGTCGATGTTCACGAGCGGATGGAAGGCGCCCTCGGGCAGCGTGTCCATGTAGGCGCACAGGCGCCGCTCGAATTCGGGAAGCTTGTCGGTGGGCACGGTCACGCCCACGGCCGCCTCGTGCCCGCCATAGCGAAGCAGCAGGTCGGAACAGCTTTCCACCGCCTTGAACAGGTTTACCTGGCCGACGCTGCGCCCCGATCCGCGCGCCTCGTCGCCGTCGATGGTGAACAGCAGCGTGGGAACGCCGTAGGTGCCCACCAGGCGGCTGGCCACGATGCCCTTGACGCCCTCGTGCCACCCTTCGCCGGCCACCACGAGCGCGCGCTGGCCCTTGTAGGTTTCGGCGGCCTGCACCTTCGCGATTTCGGAAAGCTCGGCCTCGATGGTGCGGCGCTGGTCGTTGACGGCCTCCAGGCGCTCGGCCAGGCCGCACGCCTCGTCGTAGGAGTCGGAAAGCAGCAGGTCAAGCGCCAGTTGTGCGTCACCCATGCGCCCGGCGGCGTTCAGGCGCGGGATGAGCGAGAAACTCAAGTTGGTGGCGGTGACGGGCTTGCCCGCCGCGCCGGAGGTTTGCAGCAGCGCCGCGATGCACGGGCGCGGGTTCTCGTTGATGCGCCGCAGGCCCTCGGAGACGAGCGCGCGGTTCTCGTCGCGCATGGGCATGAGGTCGGCGACGGTGCCGAGCGTGGCGAAATCGACGAGGCTCAGCCACAAATTCGGCTGGCCGAAACGCCCGCCGAGCACCTGCACCATCTTCAGCGCCACGCCCACGCCGGCGAGGATGGCGCTCGGGCAGTCGGGGTCGCACTTCGGGTCGGCCACCGGCACGTCGGGAACCAAATCGGAAGGCTCGTGATGGTCGGTAACGACCACCTTCACGCCACGTTCCTGCAGCATGCGCACCTCTTCTTTGCACGCGATGCCGCAGTCGACGGTGACCAGGAAGTCGGGTTTTTGCTGCATGAGGCGCTCGATTGCGGCGGGCGTGATGGCGTAGCCCTCGTCGAAGCGTCGCGGGATGAACGGGGTGACCCGGGCGCCAAGCGCGCGCAGGCCGCGCGTGAGCGTGGTGGTGGCGGAGATGCCGTCGAGGTCGAAGTCGCCGAAGACCATGATGTGGTCGCCGCGCTTGATGGCCTCCTGCAGCTCGTCGGCCACGTCGGACAGGCCGGGGATGAGGTAGGGGTCGCGCCAATCGCGCTCAAGCGACGGGGTGAGGAAGCGGTTCGCAGCCTCCGGGGTGTCGATGCCTCGCGATACGAGCGTGGTCGCAACGAAATGCGGCATGTGCAGTTCGCGTTGCAGGCGCGAGACGGCCTCGGGATCGGCTGCCTTGATGTTGAATCTGGCAGACATAACGGGTACCTAACGTGCAGCAAGCTTATTGTTCGTCCCCCATTGTCGCACAACCCGCCGGAAGGCGGGCGCGGGAAAGCCCGCAGATGTCGCGGGCAGGTGCGAGCGGGCGCATCGAGCTGCCGGCATCCCGCCACGGGAAGGCGCGGGCTGCTTCGACCGGCGAGCCCAATCCGCTCGATGTTCCGGCTTCGACCGGCGGGTTCG
>CAVBAM010000075.1:0-6666 GCA_963593315.1 Candidatus Methanomethylophilaceae archaeon
ACCGGAACCTCGTAGGTGCGAGCGAAAGCTCGCACCGTATTAGATTAGCGCCGTTAGGCGCGTCACATATTTACAAATGCGAGCACGTCAACCGCTCCGTCGGCGGCCATGCTCGCTGGCGTTAAACGGGCTTTACTTCTACTCCGGCAGCCGTGAGGGCCGCTCGGATCTTGCCGGCGAATTCGAGTGCGTGGGCGTTGTCGCCGTGGACGCACACGGTGTCGGCCTGCACGCGGATGGTCTTGCCGGACGCCGCCTCGATGTCGCCCTGCGTCACGGCGCGCACCACGCGGGCAACGGCGAACTCCTCGTCGCTGATCACGGCGTCGGGCAGCTTGCGCGACACCAGCAGCCCCTCGTCGGTGTAGTTGCGGTCGGCGAAGAACTCCTGCGCGGTGCGGATGCCGGCCGCCTCGCCGGCGCGGATGAGCTCGCCGTTCGCCAGGCCCACCAGCACCAGCTCCGGGTCGGCGTCACGTACGGCTTCCGCGATCGCTTGCGCCAGCGCCCCGTCGACGGCGGCGCGGTTGTACAGCTGGCCGTGCGGCTTCACGTGATGCATACGCGCACCGACCGACCGGCAAAACGCGGCCAAGGCTCCCACCTGGTACAACACGTAGGAATACGCCTCGTCGGGCGAAAGCGCCATGTCGCGGCGTCCGAAACCCTGCAGGTCGGGGTATCCCGGATGCGCGCCGATGGCCACACCTGCCTCGGCCGCCAGCTTCACGGTGCGCCGCATGACCACCGGGTCGCCGGCATGCATGCCGCACGCCACGTTCACGCTCGAAACAAGCGGGATAACCTGGTCGTCCAGCCCGAGCGTATAACGTCCGAAGCTTTCCCCCAGATCGGAATTAAGGTCGATACGTGCCATTCGAAAACCTTTCTCAAATAAGTGAGGCAACCTTGCCGGCCGCGGCTCGGCAAGGTTGCCCTTTTTGCGAACCTCGCAGGTCCAACAAAAGTCAGCGAGCGGACCTGCGGTGCGCCGAATTCGCGTGAAGCAAGCGGGCATTGGCCTTATCGGCCATGCCCGTGCAGCTGAATGCGAAGGCGGCGTGCCGCAGGCCCGCGCAGCGTCGAGCGCGACGCCTGCCGTCAGGCAGGCGGAAGCGACTAGCCCTTCAAATCCACGTTCTTCGTGTCGGTGATCAGCATGTGGCCGGGGGCGTGCGTGATGGCGAACGGCGGCTTGCTGTTCATGACGATGGACTGCGGGGTGACGCCGCATGCCCAGAACACCGGCACTTCGCCTTCCTTGATGTCCACCGGGTCACCGAAGTCGGGCTTGTTGATGTCGGCGATGCCGATGGCCGCCGGGTCGCCGATATGGATGGGCGCGCCGTGCACCTTCGGGATGGCGCCGGAAATCTGCACCGCCTTCACCACCTGGTCATACGGGATGGGGCGCATGCTGACCACGGTGTTACCGCTCATCGATCCGGCCGGGTGGCAGGCCTTGTTGGTCAGGTACATGGACACGTTGCGGCCCATGGTATTGTGGCGCATTTCGATGCCGGCCTCGATAAGCTCGCTCTCGAAGCTGAACGAGCAGCCGATGATGAACGCCACCAGATCGTCGCGCCAGTAGCTTGAAACGTCGGTGACCTCGTCGGTCATCACGCCGTTCTCGTAGATGCGGTAGCGCGGGAAATCGGTGGCCACGTCGCAGTCCTCGGCGCAGATGTGCGTCATGCGGTCGCCGATTTCGGTGACCTCCAGGATGGGGCAGGGCTTGGGATTGCGCTGCGCGAACAGCAGGAAGTCCCAGGCTTGCTCGCGCGGCAGGATGATCAGGTTCGCCTGCGCAAAGCCGGGGCACAGGCCGCTCGTGGGGGCGGCGAAAGCTCCGGAACGGATGAGGTGGCGCGCCTCGACCGGGGAGGCGGCGAGCATCTTTTCCCAAACGGCGGCGTCGACGCCCTCGGGCTTGGCCGGTACCGGTGTTTCGATTGCCATTTCTGAAACCATCCTTTCGAGTAGTTGCTTCGAACCTTGAACTGCAGGATGCGAACGGGGTGAGCCGACGGGCAACCGCCGGCCATCCGGCACGGCAGCCGCCCCGCGCGCCACCCCTACACTTCGCCTGCCAAAAAGCGCTCGATGAAGCTCGTGTCGGCCTCGCCGGCGCAGAACGTCTCGTTCTCCATGATGGTGTACTGGAAGTCCAGGTTGGTGTTCACGCCCACGATGACCATTTCCTCAAGCGCGGTGCGCATCTTAGCGATGGCCTCGGTGCGGTCGCGCCCGTGCACGATGATTTTCGCGATCATGGAATCGTAGAACGGCGAGATTTCGAACCCGTCGTAGGCCGCGGTGTCCACGCGCACGCCGTTGCCGCCCGGCAGGTGCATCTGCGTGATGGTGCCCGGCGAGGGCATGAAGTTCTTCTCGGGCGTTTCGGCGTTGATGCGGCACTCGATGGCGTGCCCCTGCAGCTGCACGTCGTCCTGCGTAAACGACAGCGGCTCGCCGGCGGCCACGCGAATCATCTCGCCCACCAGGTCGGTATGCGTCACCATTTCCGTGACGCAGTGCTCCACCTGGATGCGCGTGTTCATCTCCATGAAGTAGTAGTTGCGGTCGGGGTCCATCAAAAACTCGATGGTGCCCGCCGACGTGTAGCCGGCGGCCTTCGCGGCCTTCACCGCGTCGGCCATCATGTTCTGGCGCAGCTCCTCGTCGGCGGCCAAAAGCGGGCTGGGGCTTTCCTCGATCATCTTCTGATGGTTGCGCTGCACGCTGCAGTCGCGCTCGCCCAAAGCCACCACGTTGCCGTGGTTGTCGGCGATGATCTGCACCTCCACGTGGCGCGGGTTCTGCACGGCGCGCTCCAGGTACATGGTGTTGTCGCCGAAGCCGTTGACCGACTCGCGCTGCGCGATGCTGAACATGTCGGCGAAGTCCTCTTCCGACTCCGACACGCGCATGCCCTTGCCGCCGCCGCCCGAGGACGCCTTGATCATGATGGGCCAGCCGATGAGGCGTGCCTGCTCAAGCGCCTCATCGACGTCGTGCAGGCCCTTCTTCGTGCCGGGAACCACGGGCACGCCGGCTTCCATCATGGTGCGCCTCGCCTGGCTCTTGTTGCCCATGCGGTCGATGACCTCGGGCGCCGGCCCGATGAAGACGATGTCGTTTTCGCGGCAGAGCTTGGCGAAGGTGGAGTTCTCGGACAAAAAGCCGTAGCCGGGATGGATGGCGTCGGCGCCGGTGCCCTGCGCGGCCGCCAGGATGGCGGTGGTGTTCAGGTAGGAATCGCGCGCGGGGGCCGGCCCGATGCAGACGGCCTCGTCGGCGAGGTACACGTGCAGCGCGTGGCGGTCGGCCGTGGAATAGACGGCCACCGTCTTGATGCCCATGGCGCGGCAGGCGCGGATGATGCGCACGGCGATTTCGCCACGGTTCGCGATGAGTATCTTGTTGAACATGCTTGCCAGCTTCCTGCGCTAGGCGTTCGCGCTGGTGTCGATGCGGAACAGCGGCTGGTCGTACTCGACCTGCTTGCCGTTGGCGGCCAGGATCTCGGTGACGACGCCGGGCGCGGGGGCGGTGATCTCGTTCATCATCTTCATGGCTTCCACGATGGCCAGCGTCTGGCCGGCCAGCACTTCCTGGCCCACCTTGACGAACGGGTCCTCATCGGGGCTCGGCGCCACGTAGAAGGTGCCCACCATGGGGCTGCGCACCAGGCTGTCGGCATCGTCCTCGGCTGGCAGGGGCGCGGCGGCGGCGCCGGCGGTCACGCCGGTCAGCTCGGCGCGGGCGTTGAGCAGCTGCCCGACGCGCTCGGCCATCATGGGGATGGACGCGCCGCCGGCGGGCTTGCGCTCCAGCTCGATTTCGCAGGTGGCGTCCTTGTAGCGCAGCGAGGTGAGCTCGCCCTCGTCCATGACGCCGATCAGGTCGAGGATGTTCTCGCGGCGCTGCTTGAGTTCGGCTTCGCGCGCGGCGTCGGTGGCGGCCTGCGTTTCAGTGGTTTCGTTGCTCATCGGTGCTCCTATCTAGTGCTGCCCTGCGGCATGGTTGCTGGTGTTGGCGGCCGCGCCCGCGGCGGCCGTGGCGGTGGTTGCGGTCAGGTCGGAATCGCTGCGCGGCTGCGCGCCCGCCTGGCCGGGGGTCGGCTTGTTCAGCTCGATCCACAGACGCTGCTCGCCCGATCCCCGCTCGCGCGCCTGCGCTTCCAGGATGGGCGTCAGCCTTCGTGCCGTGCGACGGGGGGAAATGCCGCCGTAGCAGGGGCGTTTCACCATTTTCGCCAGCGCGTCCATGTGGCGCGCCTCGGCGCGGTAGGCGTCCTGAGCCTCCTGCACGCTTATGGGCGTGAAGCGGATGGTACGCCCGGGCGTGCATTGCACGAGCTTGGGCACGTCCACGCTGCAGACGGTGCCGATTTTCGCGTAGCCGCCGGTGGTCTGGCGGTCGGAAAGCATGATGATGGGGCGGCCGTCCGCGGGAATCTGCACGGCGCCGTAGGCGATGCCGTCGGAAATGATGTCGCTGCCATCGTAGGTGTCGACCTCGGGCCCGTCGAGGCGGAATCCCATGCGGTCGCACTTGCTGGTGGTCGTGTAGGGCTTGCTGTAGAAGGTGTCGATTCCCTCCTGCGTGAACATATCCTCCTGCGGGCCGGGGACGACGCGCAGCGTGACCGATTCCTCGCCGAAGCCGTAGAACTCGTCGTCGTAGTCGACGCTGTGCGAGCCCATGTTCGGCAGGAAATCGACGTTGTCCGTGCAGAAGGGCAGGTAGTCGCCCGTGATGAGCGCGCGTCCCTTCCAGCCGCCGATGCCGCACTTTAAGTTGGTGGAACGGCTGCCCATGACCTCGGGCGCGTCGATGCTGCCGCCGGCGATGGCGAGGTAGCCGTACATGCCGTTTTTCGGCGCGCCGAAGGAAAGCACGCTGCCGCGACGCACGAGCACGGCCATGTACATGGGGATGGGGTGGCCGTCGAGCTTGGGGCTGAAATCGCCGCCGGTGATGGCGACGAAGGTGTTGGTGGTGAAGCGTAGCTTGGGCCCGGCCAGGCAGAACTCCAAAACCGGGGCGTTCGGGTCGTTGTCCACGAGCAGATTCGCAATGCGGAAGGCGCGGGAATCCATGACGCCCGAGGGCGAGAACCCGCTGCCCAGGTACCCGATGCGGCCCTGGTCCTGCACCGTGGTGAGGATTCCGGGCTTGATGGCGGTGACTCCCATGGCTTAGGCTCCTTCCACGATGACGTCGCATTCCCAGTCGCCGGCGGCTATCTGGGCCTCAATGGCGTCGTACTGCGCGCGCGTGATGGGCGTGAAGCGCAGGTATTCGCCGGCTTGGTACAAGATGGGCGGCTTGCGGTCGGGGTCGTAGGGGCGCACGGGGCTGCGGCCGATGATCTGCCAGCCGCCGGGGCTTGCCAGCGGGTAGATGCCCGTCTGCGCGCCGCCGATGCCCACGCTGCCTGCGGGGATCTCGATGCGCGGCTGGGTGAGGCGCGGCGTGTGCAGGCGCTCGTCCAGGCCGCCCAGGTAGGCGAAGCCGGGGAGGAAGCCCAGCATGTCGATGAGGTAGTCGCTCCCGGAGTGCAGCGCGATGACCTCTTCCTCGCCCATGCCGGCATGTTCGGCGACGGTTCCCAGGTCGGGGCCGAATTCGCCGCCGTAGCACACGGGGATGACCACGATGCGCTTGATGCCGGTCTCGGCCGCCGTGAGGTTGCGCAGCTTGCCCTGCACGCGCCGGCACAGATCGTCGTAGCCGATGGCGCAGGGGTCGTAGGTGACCATGAGCGAGCAGAAGGTGGGCACCAGCTCGCGCACGCCGGGGATGGGGTCGTCGGTGAGCGTCTGCGCGGCGACGCGTATCATGCCGCTCGTTTGCGGCGATATGGTTTTGGCGAACTCCAGGTTTATCGCGGAGTCGCCGGCGACGGTGATGTCGAATCCAGCCAAGATGCGCCCTTTTTCGTTGATTGCCGTGTTTCTCCACCATGCTAAAGCAAAGTGAGCCGAAACGGCATTTTGGTAATATACTTGCAACCTATCTGATTAATAGTAATTCACCGCGCCGGGCGGCATCGCCCTGGATCCGCACCCAATCGGCTGGCGGTCGCGCGCAAACGGATAAGCTTGACGGCGCCGGGTTCGGCGTCGCGGACAACGAAAGCGTTTGAGGATGGAAAGAGGCATCTTCCTGGCCGTGTTCCTGTTCGGGTACACGGTGCAGGCCATCACCGGATTCGCCGGCAACATATTCTGCATGCCCGTGGGAACGTACACGCTGGGGCTGCAAAACTCGGTTTCCATTTTGAACACGACGGGTTTTCTGGGCTGCGGCCTGCTCGCGGTGCTGCATCGCAAGCATATCGATTGGCATGAGCTTGCCAAGATCGTCATCACCATGCTGCCGTTCGTGGCCCTGGGCGCTTGGCTCGATTCGATCATCCCGCTGCATGCGCTGCTGAAAATCTACGGCGCCATCATCGTCGCCATCGGCATCAAGAACCTCGTGCAAAAGAAGCAGCTGTTTTTGCCCGAATGGGCTCTGTGGCTGGTGCTTGTGGCCGCGGGCCTGGTGCAGGGCATGTTCGTTTCCGGCGGCGCGCTTTTGGTCATCTACGCGGTGCAGAAGCTGCGCGACAAGGAGCGGTTCCGCGCCACGCTGTCGGCGGTGTGGGCGATT
>CAVBAM010000076.1:0-6612 GCA_963593315.1 Candidatus Methanomethylophilaceae archaeon
GCAGGGCGCGGGCCGAGGCCACCGCGAGGCCCGGCTCGCCCGCCGCCAGGCGCGCCAGGGCCCGGCAGCGCGCGCCCACCCCGGCGTCGTCGGGCGCCTTGTCGCTCCAAGGCAGGTCTTTGCGCAGGGGGAAGCGTTCCACCTGGTCAAGGCCCACATAGGCCGCCAGGGACTTCGCCATGCGGTCCGACGCGTCCTCGCCCGCCACCCCCACGACCGTGGGGCGCGGCCGGCGCGGCGACGCCAGGCGCACCAGGCGCCCCGGCCGCTTCGCCCGCGCCCTCGTCAAGACTGTCGAGCCAATCCTCGAATCGCGGCACCTCGACGGTCGCTTCCCCGCTCGCCTGATACGAGAACGACGTGTGCGCCTCGTCGATGCGCCCGCAGGCGAGCAGATTGCCGAACGAGTCCTTCTGCACGGTGAAGGTCGCCGGCGGGTCGAGCTTAAGGCACCCGCGCGCTTGCTGCCCCTCGCGCGCGGCGGGCAGGCAGCGCAGCACGAAGACGTGGTCGTGCACGGGCGTGCTGAACTCGACCGTGGTGGTGAACGCGTAGCTGAGTCGTTTCATGAAGGACCTTTCCCTTATCCTGTCAAAAAACGGCTACATGCCCGGAAGCAGGTTCTCGGCGCAGTCGAGCAGCACGCGGCGGTTCTCCTCGACGTTCTGGCATCCGGCCAGGTCGCCGAGCAGCTGCAGGCGCCTCCCGTCGCGCGCCAGGTGCGTGCGGCGAAGGCGGCTGCACAGGCGGTCGATTTCCTGCTGCAGCTGGTCGGTCTTCCAGTCCAGGCGCACCATCAAGTCGATTTTCTCGATGGTGAACCCGCACTTGAGCGTCATGCGCGTCGACTCGTCGACGATGTTCTCGTCGGCGCAGCCCTTGAACGCCATCAGGTAGTCGCGCACCTGCTGCAAGTCGAGCATGGGCGCGTCCGAGGCGTTCGCGGCGTCCATCGTGTTCTTCGCCAGCTGCAAATAGGACAGCGTTTGCGAGGTGATGGTCTCGCGCAGCATCACGGCGTTGTCGAAGGCGCGGTCGACGCTCGAGGGCACGGAATTGGGGTTGCCCGCGTCGAAGAGGTAGCTTTCCAGAAACTCCGCGGCGCTCGCGTAGTCGCAGGGGATTTCCATACGCCGGCACCAGTCGGCGTAGTCGACCTGCCCGCCGTCAAGCGACGTGTCCCAGGCGCGGGATACATGCTCGATGGTGATGAGCGCGCGCTGGCTGTAGCGCCCCAGCCAGTACAGGCGGTTTTCCTTGCTTAGTCGTTGAGCACCCATGTGTCCTTGAACCCTCCTCCTTGGGACGAATTGACGATGGCGTTGCCTTCCTCGCGCGCGTAGCGCGTCAGCCCGCTCGGCCAGGCCTCGACGGTGCCGTCGGTGAGCACGAAGGCGCGCAGGTCGGCCTTGCGGTGGACGATTTCGCCGTTGATGTAGGTCGGCAGCTCCTCGAAATCGATGACTTCCTGGGCGATCCAACGGCGCGGCTCGGCGACGATGCGCTGCGCGAGGTCGGCGCGCGCCTCTTCGGTGAGGTTCGCACCGAACAGGACGCCGTAGCCGCCCGCCTCGGCCGTGTCCTTGATGACCAGGCTGTCCAGGTGAGACAGCGTGTAGGCGCGGTCCTGCTCGTAGAGCGGCAGATAGGTGGGTGCGTTGTGCAGGATGGGGGTTTCGCCCAGATAGTACTCGACCATCTTCGGGACGAAGTAGTACAGGCCCTTGTCGTCGGCGGCCCCGTTGCCCGGCGCGTTGATGATGGCGACGTTGCCGGCGCGATAGGCGCACATGATGTTCGGCACGCCGATGACGCTTTCGGGCAGGAAGCAGTTCGGGTCGAGGTATTCGTCGGAAACGCGGCGGTACACCGCGCCGACGCGCACGTCGCCGTCGTAGCCGCGCAGGTAGAGGCGGTCGTCGCGCACGTAGAGGTCTTCGGATTCCGCCAGCTCCGCGCCGGTTTGCTCGGCAAGATAGCTGTGCTCGAAGTAGGCGGCGTTATAGCGGCCGGGGGTGAACACGACGTTGATGCCGCCGCAGTTCACGTGGTCCATCACCTGCTTGAGCATGGCGCCGTAGTTGCGGTTGTCGCGGATGGCGGCGTGCTGGAAGGTGGCCGGCGAGCAGCGGCGCGTGATGGTGCGCGCGATGAGCGGGTAGCTCGCGCCGGAGGGGATGCGCAGGTTGTCCTCGAGCACGTACCACTGCCCGTCGCGCCCGCGCACCAAGTCGATGCCGGAAATGTGGCTGTAGATGTTCTTCGGCGGCACGATTCCGTCGCACTGCGCGAGCCAGCCGGGGCAGGTGAGCACGAAATCTTCCGGGATGACGCCGTCGGAAATGATGGCGCGCTTGCCGTATACGTCGGCGAGGAAGGCGTTGAGCGCGCGGACGCGCTGCGACAGGCCGGCCGAGAGCTGTTCCCACTCGTCGGCCGCGATGGTGCGCGGTATCGCGTCGAAGGGGAACAGGCGCTCGTTGAACGTTCCGTTCTTGTACAGGCCGAACTTCACGCCCCATCGGGCGAGTTCCTTGTTGATGCGCGCGGTGTGCGCGACCAGATCGTCCATACGCGACCCCCTGCCATGCTTTGTTCGAATAGGGAAGCGGTGAAGGCGCGCGGGCGCCCTTTTTCGCTTATCCCATCTTCGGGCGGGGCGGTTTCTGGGCTGTTTCGGGGTCGTTACGGTTGTGCGGCGCGTGGGATTCCATCGCGTTGCGCGCAGGAAGTAGGCGCGGCTGGGGCGCGGGCAACGGTTTGCGCGTGCGCTGTCGGCGCCGGTCTGGACGCGGGATGCGTCGCGGCTGCCGGGCGCGTTAGGCGGCCAGCGCCAGCAGGGGAAGGTATTGCTGCGCCGAGGAGGGAACGGCCAGGTCGATGGTCTGACCGTAGGCGCTGACGCTGACATAGGAGGGGTCGTCGTAGGTGGTCAGCGTCGCCTCGACCCCGGCGGCCGTCCCCGAAATGGTGGATTGGGCATGTGCATTTTCGGGCAGGGTGGCCACTTGCCAATCCTCGATGTCGAGGCCTTCGATGACGGTCTGAACCTGCGTGGTGGAAATGCCCGTGGTGGCGGCGATGTCACCGGCGTGGGACATGAGCGCGTCGGACACGCTGCTTTTAACCCCTGACGCGTCGACGGCGGCGTTTACCGCTTCGTTTCGAGTGTTGCTAACGACGCTTCGGGCCGATGCGACGGGCGAGCTTTCGGCGGGGGCGAGCACTTTGAGACCCACGACGCCGATGCCGACGAGAAGGGCCATTCCCAGACAGATGCTTGCAGCTTTGCGAATCATGCTCAACCCCTTTGCTTTGCATGGCGCGTGTGCGACTTGTCATATGGGCGCCGTCGGTGGTTCGGTCGTGGTCCGTTTTCGGCGTGAACGTTCGGCTGTTCGACGGCCTCCCGCAAGGTAGGCTAACGTAAGGTGCGCGTCAGGCGTCCGAGTCCTTGAAACCGCCGTCATTCCTTCGCCGCTTAGCGACGAAATCAACACGTATTCTGCACCGCTGCACTTCCTTTTCAGAAACGTTTGCGTCACGTTTGCGCCATGCCACGGGCAATTTTTCCCGTGAAGGGGCGGCAATCGTGTATGCTACGCACTGCGCAAACCGTCCAAGAGGCGGTTGCGTTAAATCCCCGCACACGTAAAACAAACGAATGGGGCAATCGTGTGAGCGAAGCGGCCGCGCCTTGCGGCCCGAACATAAAAAGGAGAAGCCGCATGAAGCTGGTGGTAACCGAGAAGAACGACGCCGCGACCAAGATCGCGACGCTGTTGGGCGCGAAGAAGCCCAAGTCCGACAAGGTGTACAACACGCCGGTGTATAGGTTCGAGGTGGACGGCGAGGAGTGGGTGACCATCGGCCTGCGCGGCCATATCCTGGAGCCCGATTTCGTTCCCACCCTTATATATAAGAAGCGCGGCGGTTGGCGCGGCGTGACCGAGGACGGCGAGGCAATCGCGGCCGACGTGCCGGCGAGCCTGCCGCGCCCCCCGTTCAAAAAGAAGAAACCCTTCGTGGAAGACGGCGTGGAGCTGAAGGCGTGGAAGATGGACGCGCTGCCGTATCTGGCCTACGCTCCCATCGAGAAGCTTCCCAAGGAGAAGGACATCATCCGCAGCCTGAAGAACCTCGCGAAGAAGGCCGACTCCATCGTGATCGCGACCGACTTCGACCGCGAGGGCGAGCTCATCGGCTCCGACGCGCTGTCGTGCATTCAGGAGGTCAACCCGGACGCTCCCGTTTCCCGCGCCCGCTATTCGGCATTCACCAAGGAAGAGATCACGCATGCGTTCTCGAATTTGGTGGAGCTTGACGTGAATCTGGCCTCGGCCGGCGCGTCGCGCCAGGACATCGACCTTATTTGGGGCGCGGTGCTCACGCGCTACCTGACGCTCGTGAAGTTCGCCGGCTACGGCAACGTGCGCAGCTCCGGCCGCGTGCAGACTCCGACGCTGGCGCTTATCGTGGCGCGCGAGCGCGAGCGGCTGGCGTTCGTGCCGGAAGATTACTGGGTGATCAAGGGCGCCTTCGACGCCGGCGCTGTTGCAGGACCCACGCCCGGCGATGGCGAGCTTGCCTTCACGGCGGGCCATGCCACGGCGCGCTTCAAGGAAGAGGCTGCGGCGAAGGCGGCCATGGCGGCTGTTTCCGGTGCCACGTCGGCCCGCGTCGCCTCGGTGGAGCGACGCCGCCGCAAGCAGCAGCCGCCCGCGCCGTTCAACACCACCTCGCTCATGGCTGCCGCTTCCGCCGAGGGCTTATCGCCCGCGCGCACCATGCGCATCGCGGAGAGCCTCTACATGGACGGCTACATTTCCTATCCCCGCGTTGACAACACGGTTTATCCTTCCTCGCTCGACCTGGCCGAAGTGGTGAAGACCATTTCCGGCAACCCTGCCTACGCGCCGTATTGCGACCAGCTTTTGGCGGCGGGCGAGCTGCACGCTACGCGCGGCAAGAAGGAAACCACCGACCACCCGCCCATCTATCCGACGGCCAAGGCCACGCCCGACGACCTGGCCCCGGCCGATTACAAGCTGTACAACCTGGTGGCCAGGCGTTTTCTGGCCACGCTGTCGGGCGCGGCGGTGGTCGAGGGCACGAAGGTCACGCTCGACGTGGCCGGCGAGCCCTTCGTCGCGAAGGGCGACGTGCTGGTGGAGCCGGGGTATCGCGCCATCTATCCTTACGGCATGAAGAAGGACGAGCAGCTGCCCGCCATGGACGAGGGCGCCACCATCGCCTTCAACGGCGCGGAGTGCACGAAGAAACAGACCGAGCCGCCGGCGCGCTACAGCCAGGGCAAGCTCATCCAGGAGATGGAGAAGCTGGGGCTGGGCACCAAGTCCACGCGCCACTCCATCATCGAGCGCCTCTACACGGTGAAGTACGTGCAGAATGACCCCATCGAGCCCTCGCAGCTCGGCATGGCGGTGTGCGACGCGCTCGACAAGTTCGCCCCGCACATCACGCATCCCGAGATGACGGCCGAGCTTGAAGAGGAGATGGACAACATCGCCGAGGGGCGCAACACCAAGGACTCCGTGGTGATGAACTCGCGCAACCTGCTTTCCGAGCAGCTGGCGAACTTGATGCCGCACTCCGAAGAGGTCAAAGACGCGCTGGCCGACGCCGTCGCCGCCGACGCCTACGTGGGCAAGTGCCCGAAGTGCGGCAAGGATTTGCAGATCCGCGTGTCGCAGAAGACGCGCGGCATGTTTATCGGCTGCGCCGGTTGGCCCGATTGCGACGTGACCTATCCGCTGCCGAAGGGCAAGGTGGAGAGCCTGACCGAGCTGTGCCCGACCTGCGGCATGCCCCAGGTGAAGGTGACGGCGTTTCGCTCCAAGCCGCGCACGCTGTGCATCGACCCGAACTGCGAGACGAACAAGGAACCCGACGTGGTGGTCGGCGAGTGCCCGAAGTGCGCCGAGGCCGGCAAGCAGGCCAAGCTCATCGCGCAGAAGAACCCGCGTACCTTGAAGCGCTTCATCCGTTGCGAGAATTACGACGAGTGCGGCGTGGGCTATCCGTTGCCTCAGTACGGCGCCATCACGGCCACCGACGAGGTGTGCGAGCATTGCGGCGCGCCGATGGTCATCGTGACCACCAATCGCGGGCCGTGGAAGCTGTGCCCGAACTTCAGCTGCCCGGGCAAGGAAGCCGAGGCCGAGAAGAAGGCGGCGGCCAAGGAAGCCAAGGCGGCCAAGGAAGCCAAGGCGGCGGCGAAGAAGCCCGCAGCCAAGAAGACGGCGGCCAAGAAGCCCGCGGCGAAGAAGACCGCAACGAAAAAGACGGCGGCCAAGAAAGCCGAGTAGGGAAGCGCGCGGGATTCACAGCGCAGCAAGGTGCCGAAAAGGCGAAGTGAATTGCAGGGGGCGGCAGCAGCCAACAGGTAGCAGCCGCCCCTTTCGTTTGCCGATAGGCGCCGCTTCGCGGCGCGAGGTCGCTCTTGCGAACGACCCTACGAAAAACACCAGTTCAAGCTCGACTTTATGTCAAAATCCGTATGCGCCCTCATAAGAATCATGTGGGTATGGACGTAGGCGCGTTCGCGAGATCCCCATGGGTATGGACGTAGGCGCGTTCGCAAGAGCGCGC
>CAVBAM010000077.1:0-6541 GCA_963593315.1 Candidatus Methanomethylophilaceae archaeon
CCGGGGACCCGACGGGGACGGACTTTACGCTGCCGACCCATGCGGCGACGAGGTCGGTCTTGCCCTGCCCCGGATGCGCAGCGGCCCACGATGCGACCGCTGCGTCGCTCGGCTCAAGCGAGATGGTCGTCTGCCCGGCGGGAAGGCTGCCCATGCTGGTGGACACCGTGGCAACCTCATCGGGAAAGGTAATGCCCGCATCGGTAGCCGCGAACGCGGCGTTTCCGGGAAGCGCGGCGGCCCCGAGCGCAGCGGCGGCGGCAACGGCGGCGGCCACGACCCCGCGGCGCAGGCGGCTTGCATCCCCGAAGGGCAAAACGTTACTGGACATCGGCAATTCCTTTCCCCTTTTCGAACGGCTCGGCAAACCCCCTTGCCGCTCCGTGCCGCGCGACGCGGTTTATGCGCGCACGCAATTACCCTAGGACAAGCATGATATTCGAACGAGAAGCATCTTCGTACTGCACTTTCGGTACAGTTCGCGTGAAAAAGGACGCTTCCGCCTTCCCGTTTGGGCAAATGGGAAGGCGGAAGCAGCCTCATACGGAGGGGGCGGGTCGGGGCCCCGCAACCTGGGGACAGGACCCCGACCCGCCCCGATGGGGCAGCTCGCGCGGCAGCGAACGGGCGCCGCTGCCGTGCGCCGCCCCCGCAGCCGGCTGCGTCCGCAACGTGCGAACGCAGCCGACCGGGCGCCCCGAACGCGAGGCGCCCGAAAGGTGCTAAGCGGTCACTGCAGGCACCTCGACGCCTTTCACGTCCTCGCCGTACTTCAAACCCGTCTTGTTGAAGAACGAGTTCGTGTAGGTGTCGGCGGAAAGCACTTCACCGGCCTTGGCGGTCTTGGCCGTGATGGTGAACGTGTCCTCGTTGCAGGTCACCGTGTAGCCCGCACCATCAAGGTCCTCGGCGGCATTGCTCTGGATGGAGCTGGCGGAATCCGCGCCGGTGAACTTGTACCACATATGATGGTGCGCCGTGGTGGACTGGGCCGCCCCGCCTTCCTCATTGGAAAGGATGGAAGCGCCGTTGCTCATCCACACGATGTGGTTCATGGAGCGCACGTTGGCGCCGTGCGTCACCTTGTAGGTGGTGCTGGCGCATTCCGTAGCCGTACCGGCCTTGACCGAGGTGGCCTCGAAGGTAAGGCCCGTGTCGACGAGCGTCTCGACGGCGGTGAGCTTGACGTTGCGCCCGTCAACCGTGATGCCGGAAAGGATGCCGTTATCAGCCTTGGCGGAAACGGTTGCATACCCCCCCATCAGCGCGAAGCCGAGAGTGGTGTCGAGCACCAGGTTGTTGCCGTCGGCCTTGGCGGTCCAGGTGGATGCGCCCGAGCAGCTCAGATCCATGCTTTCAAGCAGGGCCGCGGCATCGCTGACGGTAACCGGCCCGTTGAAGGCCAGGGTGATGGTGGCATGCTGGCCGGCGTTGCTGGAGTCGCCCTCGGGCGGGTTGCCGTAGGAAGCCTCGCGCCAGGCAGCGGCCTCGACGCCGGTCTGGCTGACCGGCTCGGCCCACTTGGCGTACAGGGTGGTATCGACATCGACGGTGCCGTCGTTAGCCTCGAAGTCGAACTTGTCGCCCCAGTCGCCGGTGGCGGAGCCGTCCTTGGTGTACCAACCCTGGAAGATCGCACCGTCGGTGCGGGTCGGGTCGGCCGGCTTGGTGATCTTGTCCGCGGCCGTGGAGGGCTCGGTGGCCTCGGCGGCGTTGCGGTACACGATGATCGCGTTGTTCCAGTACGTGGAGCGGATCGTCGTGTTCTCCGTGGAGGTCATCAGATGGCTCTTCACGGTCTGGGCCTCGGGAGCATCGACGCCCTCGCCGGCGTTGAAGGTGACCTTATGGTCTTCCTGCACCAGCGAGATGCCGTAGGTGAAGCGGTACTGGTTCTCAACGCCCACGAGCGCGGAGATAGTGGTGTTCGCCTCGGTCGGCAGGGTTGCCGTGGCAACCTCGTCGCCGCTGACCATGGTCTCGGCATAGGTCGAGGAAATCATCGGCTTGGCGATGGAGTTGTCCTCGAGGGCCTTCTGCGCCAGCAGGCGGCGCAGCTGCACGGTGGCGCCGGCCTCGTCGTCGGACTTCACCAGCGTAGCGTAGGTGTCCTTGACCTCCTGGTCGTCGTAGATCGACTGCAGGAAGTAGCGGTCGCCGAACAGCTGGTCGTAGCTGAAGGTGCGGCCGAAGTTATCGGTCGTGTCCAGCTTGAACGCGTCGGTGGAGGAAACGGAAACGCCGGCGTCCTTGAACAGGTCGGACAGGGCAACGCCCTTGGCCGAGAAGGTGCGGAAGCCGGTCATGCCGCACTGCGAGGAGCCGTTGGAGAACGACGACAGGGCGTCCATCTGGTCCTTGGTGTAGGTCTTGATGACCTTCTGGTCGTCGGTGGTCTTGGCGTCGCCGTCCTCGTCAACGATGATCGAGAACGTGTCGGAGGCGCCGGTGTAGAACGTGGCGCTGCCCGTCAGGGTCGTGTAGCCGTCAGCCTTGACGGTGACCTGCCAATCCTTGTGCTGCGGATAGGTGGTCGTGCCCCAGCGGCCGGCGATCTCGATCGGGCCACCCTCGCCGATGGCGACGGAGAAGACCGGGGCGTCCTCGGTGCGGCTGAAGTAGATGCGGCCGCTCTCGACGGCGATCTTGTACTGGTCGGACGTCAGCGCAGTGGCTTCGCCAACCTTGCCGTCGGCGCCGACCGGGGCGACCTCGATGGAGGTGATGGCCTGGGCCCACTCATCGGTGGCGCCGGTGATCTTCAGGCTCGTAGAGCCCTTTTCGCCGGACTGGCGCAGCATAACCTGCTGGCCGGTCGCAAGCTCGGCGCCAGTCGCCAGATGCGAGTCATCGACGACGTCGTAGTTGCGGGTGATCATGCCCGTGTAGTTGCCGATGCCCTTGATGACGACCATGGCCTGGCCGACCGTGTCGTTACCGGCATAGGACACCGTGTAGTCGGTGCCTTTGACCAGCGTCTTGGCGCCGTAGGTCACGACGGGCTCGGGGGCCGCGCCGGTGCTCAGGTACTGCGCCGAAATCGGGGCGATGGCGCCCGCGAGCGTAAGGTCGTTGCTGGTCAGGGCCTCAACGTTGGTGACCTTGAAGCCCCACTTGGCGCCGGACTGGTCGCTGGTCAGCTTGATCTTGACGGTGTCGGTCTGCGGGACGTAGACCGTGGCGCCCGCAAGCGCGGTGCCGGTGTAGGTGCCCAGCACGTTGCCCGCGCCGTCTGTGATGGTGATGAAGTCGTAGCCGTTCTCAACCTCGGTCTGCTCGTCGAAGGTCAAAGCCATGCCGAACGTGCCGGCGGCCTTCCACGTGTAGGTGTATTCCTTGTCGAGGTTGTTGGCGTAGTTGTGGTCGCTCTCCAGAGAGGCGAAGGAGGGCTGAGCGGATTCGTCCACGGCCCACTTGGCGTAGATGGTGGTGTCCACGTCGACAGTGCCGTCGTTGGCGTCGAAGTCGAACTTGTCGCCCCAGTCGCCGCCGTTGCTGCCGTCCTTGGTGTACCAACCTTCGAAGATATAGCCCTCGCGGGTCGGGTCGGCCGGCTTGGTGATCTTGTCCGCAGCCGTGGAGGGCTCGGTGGCCTCGGCGGCGTTGCGGTACACGACGATGGCGTTGTTCCAGTACGTGGAGCGGATCGTCGTGTTCTCCGTGGAGGTCATCAGATGGCTCTTCACGGTCTGGGCCTCGGGAGCATCGACGCCCTCGCCGGCGTTGAAGGTGACCTTATGGTCTTCCTGCACCAGCGAGATGCCGTAGGTGAAGCGGTACTGGTTCTCAACGCCCACGAGCGCGGAGATAGTGGTGTTCGCCTCGGTCGGCAGGGTTGCCGTGGCAACCTCGTCGCCGCTGACCATGGTCTCGGCATAGGTCGAGGAAATCATCGGCTTGGCGATGGAGTTGTCCTCGAGGGCCTTCTGCGCCAGCAGGCGGCGCAGCTGCACGGTGGCGCCGGCCTCGTCGTCGGACTTCACCAGCGTAGCGTAGGTGTCCTTGACCTCCTGGTCGTCGTAGATCGACTGCAGGAAGTAGCGGTCGCCGAACAGCTGGTCGTAGCTGAAGGTGCGGCCGAAGTTATCGGTCGTGTCCAGCTTGAACGCGTCGGTGGAGGAAACGGAAACGCCGGCGTCCTTGAACAGGTCGGACAGGGCAACGCCCTTGGCCGAGAAGGTGCGGAAGCCGGTCATGCCGCACTGCGACGAGCCGTTGGAGAACGAGCTCATGGCATCGAGATCGGCCTTCGAATAGGTCTTGACGACCTTCTGGTCGTCGGTGGTCTCATCGTTGCCGTCCTCGTCGACGATGATCGAGAACGTGTCGGAGGCGCCGGTGTAGGCGGTGACGGTGGCCGTGGTCTTCTGGTAGCCCTTAGCCGCGATGGTCACCTGGTACTGCTTGGACTGGGGATAGGTGACTTCCTCGCCCCAACGGTTCGTCACCGTGTAGGGCGAGCCCTCGCCCACGGCGACGGAGAAGATCGGGTCGGCCTCGGTGCGCACGATGTCCAGCTCGCTCCAACGGGAGTTGAAGGAATACTGGTCGGCGGCAAGCAGGCGGGGCGTGCCTACGGTGCCGTCGGCGTTGACGGGGGCCACGGACACGGAGGTGACGGCGGCAATCCATTCGTCAGTGAGGTTCTCGACGGACACGCCGGCCTCGTCGGGATCGCCCGTGTAGCGCAGGGCAACGCCGGAATCCTGCACGAGGGTGGCGCCGGCCTCGGCACCGAGCAGCTTGCACTCGTAGCCGTTCATCAAAACGCCGGCGACGCGCACGCGCATGACGTCCTCGTCGGCGGCAACCTGAACGGTGCCGTCGGCCTGCGGATAGCCGCGATACAGCCCGGCGTTGAGCGCGTAGGCCATGGTGTGCTCGGCCCAATCGGCGACGGTGGCGCGGTCGGTGAACACCTTGAGTACGGAAGCGTCGGTCGCGTCGACCTCGGCTGCGCTGGCGGTCATGTTCACCAGCATGGAAACCAGTTCCTCGAACTCGACGGTGGCATTCGGGTCGAAGAAGCGCTTGCCGGAAGCGTCGATCTTGCCGTTGATGACGTCGTTCTCCACGGCCCAGTTGGCGGCGGCGGTGTACCACGTGTTGTCGGCAACGTCGGCCATGCCGGTCGTGTTCTTCGCGGAAATGCCGTCGTAGGCGGCCTCGGCGACCGGATCGCTGTAGCGCCACAGGATGGCAGCCAGCTCGGCGCGCGTCAAGGTGTTGGCCACGCCGTAGAGCGTAGTGCCCTCGTAGCCGCGAATCAGGCCCTTACCGGAAACGAACGAAACGGCCTCGGCGTACCAGGCGTCCGGATCGACGTCGCTGAAGGTGACCTTGCCGTTGTTGTCCTCGGCCGCCTTGACCTTCACGGTATAGATGGCGGAAGCGTCGGTCCAATGATCCAGGCCCGTCGCGGAAACGGTCACCGTGGTCTCGCCGGCCTTGGCGCCGGTGATGGTGATGGTGCCGTTCTTCGTGACCGGCTTCGTGGAATCATGCAGGTCCAGGTTGCCGGCGTTGACGTATTCGGCATCGGCGACGACGTCGGAAACCGTCGCGATGGCGGCGTCGCCAGACGTTGCGGTCACCGAGGCGGTGCGGGGCGTGGCCTCGTGATCGCACTTGCAGCCCATGCCCGGGACGAAGCACTCGACGCCATGGGAGGACTCGCACTCGTCGGGGCACTCGGAGCGGCCGCAGCCCTTGTACTGCACATGCTCGTAGGGGGTGACGGTAACGGTGGCGGTTTCGCCGACCTCGAGTTCGATCACGCCGTCGGTGGCGTCATCGGAAGCGACCGCGATATCCCCATGCGTATACGTGGACGGGTCGTTGGCCGCCGGCAAATTGGAGTCGGCGTAGGCCGTTGCCGGAGCCGTGATGTTCGTCGGGATCATCAGGCCGCAGCACAGCACAACCGCCACGAAGGAACGGAACAGCGCCGAGGCGTTCACACGGCGCATCGTCTTCGCGGGCTTCATCGCACCTCCTTCTTGCTTTCGATTCGGATTACCCATCGATACTCCTTTCATTGCATCCTTCCTTGACTTCAGGCATGCCGAAGCGGAATGCGCATAAGCCCCTTCTATACGCATTCCGCAACATACCTATTTAAGGATAATAGTCGATACGGGCGAATTCAGCACCTGCACTTTCGGTACAGTATCGAAATCGCCTGGTGGGGGTTATTCTTATTTCGGGATGATTTGGTTTTGACGACGGGCGGGATGAGGCGGGAACGGCGCGCGGCGCCTTGCCGTTCATCCTCATTCGGATATACTTTCGAGCATGCTGCAACGCCTTCTCATACCCATTGGACTTGCCGCCTTCCTCGCCTGGATGCAATGCGCGGAAGGCGCGCTTTCGCGCGACGTGTCCATTTACAACACCAGCGGCGCGGTGGTCATCGCCGTTGCGGCCGCGCTTGGCGCGATGACGGTCGCATGGCGCAGAAAGGCTCCCGGCGGCAGCGGCGCCATCGGGGCTGCGGCAGGCGTGGTAGCCAGCATCCTGGGTATCGCCTATGTGATGGGAG
>CAVBAM010000078.1:0-6517 GCA_963593315.1 Candidatus Methanomethylophilaceae archaeon
ACTCGATCGCCTACGACGATTCCGGTAAGGCGACCTCGCTCGATTGGACCTTCGACGGCAACGGCTACACGCGCGTGGATTAAGTGCGAGAAGGCGAGCGGGCGATTGTCCCGCTCTCCCGCAGCGTGCCTCCTTCGTGTTTCTTTCGTCTGCGAAAAAGATAATCATTCGACTCAGCTATACTGTCTCGGATCATTTCGCAACAGAAGGAGATAGCGTGTCCGATTCGCAACAGGGTATGCAGCAAGCCGGCCAGGTTGAGCAAGCAGGTCAGCCCGCCCAGCCTAGCCAGGCCAGCTGCACCGACCAATCCAACCCACCTAGCCCATCCGGCCAGGCGGATGGCGGCAAGAAGAAGTTCGGCGGCAAGGGCGCTAAGGTCTACATCCTGTGCGGCGTCGTTTCCACGTTCGTTCTCTGCTCGCTGCTTACCGACGTGGTCTGCGCGATCTTCGGGCTTCTCCTCGACCTTCCCATTGGGCTTTTGAACCGGCTGCTGTTTACCTCTGCGCTGGGCGCCGACGGGGTCAGCCTTCTCAACGAGTACGCGGCCTTCCTCGGCATTGCCCTGAGCTTCCTGCTGATCCTGTACCTCGTGAAGCCGTGGCGCCCGTATCTGAAGGCATACGGCACCGGCCCGTCCGGCAACCGCGTCTCCATGCTTGCGCTCGGCCTGCTCATCGGTTTCGTGATGAACGGCGTGAGCATCCTCGCTGCGGTTTTGTCGGGCAGCGTCCAGCTCGATTTCGTGCAGTTCAACATTATCGGTTTCGTGCTGTTCCTGGTCTTCATCTTCATTCAGGCGTCCACCGAGGAAATCATCTGCCGCGGTTTCGCCTACCAGCGCCTGAAGCGCACGTACGGTACGGTCGTCGCCGTCATCGGGTCGTCGCTGATCTTCTCACTCGCGCACATCATGAACCCGGGCGTGACGCCGCTCGCGCTGCTCGATATCTTCCTCACGGGTGTCCTGTATGCGCTGATGGTGCGCTATTGCGACAGCATCTGGATGGCGATGGGCGCGCACACCGCGTGGAATTTGACACAGAACATCCTGTTCGGCCTGCCCAACAGCGGCATGGCGTCGAGCTACTCGTTCTTCGGCCTGGTGGGGCAAACGACCAACGGCTTCGCCTACGACACGGCGTTCGGCGTCGAGGGGACGATCTTCGCGGTTGCCGTGAACGCCCTCTGCGCGCTGGCGTTGTTTATCTGGGGTCGTTCGCACGGCAAGAAGAAGGATTTCGACATCTGGCAGGGGAGCAGGCAGGAAGCCTCGCAGCAGGAGTTCGCGGCTGCGAACGTAGCCGGCGTTGCGGGCATGAATGGCGTTGCGGGCGTAGATGGCTGCGCGAATGGGGCGCAGGTCGCGAGTGCGGAAAGCGATTCGAACGTTTCCGCAGGTGCAGCCTCCGGCTGCCCAGCTCCGCAAGTGAAAGCTCCCAAAAAGCATTGGTTCTACTAGTAGGGCATAGAGCGCCTCAAGCGTTGCCTCAAGTGTTGCCCTGTGGCAGCCCTGATGAAGGAACCGCCGGTCCTTTGAACCCTTGCGCACGGGAAATGTTTGAAAACTGCCAAGAAATCGCGATCGAGGGGAAAATCAGGCCCCTTGATCTCGATTTCCTGGCTTCTGCGGTGCCCGCTGGCGACGGCGGGGAAAGCACGATTCGAGAAAGGCCTGGTCAGGGGCGACTACCCGATTTCTAACCTTCCGCCATCGCCCGCGCAGGCCTCGAAATTTCCCCTCGATTTGAAAAAGTTGGCAGAAATCGGCCTCAAGCTGTGCGCAGCCGTCGTTGCGAACCTGCGCCATCGCGCTGAGCGGGCGATGGCACAGCCTGCGCTCGAGACTGTGCCGCGAAGCCGGTGCTCAGCATCTTCACTTGGACGCGCTCGCTGCTCGATAGATGGAGCTCGCACGTTGAGCTGTCTTTCATGCAGCCAATCTACCTGCGAAAACGTCGTCGCCTTCGGAAAAGTCCTAGCCAAACCGAGGGTAAACCCCTATCTCATTTTTCGCCCTTGCGCCCTACAATTTGCGGCGTTGGACGACATGAGGGGGAAACATGGCGAAAACGCACTCTGACGAGACGCGCGCTGACGACATCGACGAGAACTACGTCATCGCGTCGCCGAAGAAGGAATCGAAAACGGATGCGCCGAAAACGGACGCGCCTGCAAAGAAGCGCCGTGGGTTTGGTGCGCGCTTGAAGGCTGCTTCCCGCAAAAAGCTCATCACCTGCGGCGTCGTCATCGTCGTGGTCTTCGTGGCCGCGGGCGTCGGCTTTTGGAAGTGGCACGAAACGCCGTCGTTCTGCGGCGCCATCTGCCATTCCCCGATGGACCCGTATCTGCCCACCTATTACAGCGAGCCTGGTGAGCAGGGCACCGACAAGTGGGGAAACACCGTCTCCGATTCCAGCTCCATGCTTTCGGCCACGCATCGCGAATATGCCGACATGGGCTGCATGGGCTGCCACGTCCCGGCCATCCAGGAGCAGGTGACCGAGGGCCTCGAATGGGTGGTTGGCAACTACTACTATCCCCTGAACGAGCGTGACTTAAGCCGCCTGGTCTACTACCGCGGCGTCGGCGAGACCGAGTTCTGCATGAATTCGTCCTGCCACAACATGACTAAGGACGACCTTACGGAAGCGACGAGCGAGTCGACGCGCAACCCGCACAGCTGGCACCACAGCGAATACGACTGCAGCGACTGCCACAAGGCGCACCGCGCGAGCGTGATGATCTGCTCGCAGTGCCACGATGACTACACGCTGCCCGACGGCTGGATCACTTATCAGGAGTCGAAGGAGCTGGAAACCACTTACGGCCAGTATGCCGACTTCGAGGGCGAGGGGAGCGAATAGCATGGGCGCCATCGCCAGCGGCCGCGCCGCGACGGCCTCCCGAGCTGCGGCTGCATCTTATGTGGCGACGACTTTCCGTACCCCGGCATCGACTCGTGCCGCAATGACTCAGCGCGTCCCGACCGCATTCCGTATCGCGAAGCCCAACCGATTCGGAGGCCCGCGATGGGCATAGGGATCGGGCGCGTGGTGGCGGGTCTTGCAGCCGTGGCGCTTGCCGCCGAGGGCGGGTACTGCGCGGCCGTCGGGTCGTCCACGCTGCTGCGCCCGCCTGGCATCCAAGGCGAAGCCGACTTCATGGCCCGCTGCATCAAGTGCGGCAAGTGCGTGGAAGCCTGCAAGTACAAGGCCATCCGCACGGCCGGCATGGACGCTGGAGCCGCCATGGGAACGCCCTATATCGACGCCCGCGACCAGGCGTGCCGGCTGTGCGAGGACTTCCCTTGCACAAAGGCGTGCCCGACGGGAGCCCTGCGCGACGTGGGCGAGCGCGGCGATGTGGACATGGGCTACGCGACCATCGACGAGAACGTTTGCATCGCCTACCAGGGATATCGCTGCGAGGTGTGCTATCGCGTCTGCCCGCTCATCGACGAAGCCATCACCATCGACTATCGCATTCGCGAAAACGACGTGATCCACGCGAAGTTCATCCCCACGGTGAACAAGGACGTGTGCACCGGCTGCGGGTTGTGCGTGATGCGCTGCGTGATCGACGATCCGCGCGTCCCGATCCGCATCGTGACGCGCGGCGAGCAGGAAAAAGGGTAAGCGGGGCGGGCTGCCGACCGGGCGGGCTGCCTGCGGCGGGGTGCCGGGTTGTTCGAAACGGGCAACCGGGCAGCCGAGCGAGCCGCCCAGCTGCCAACCGAGCGACCGACCAGCAGAACGGCCGTCAAACCGGCCAACGCAATCGAGGAAGTGACAGGTTTCGGCAAGCGGTTTCGCGCCGAGACAGCAGGAAAAAGGGGGAACGAGCATGGCGGACATCACACGCAGAACATTCTTGAAGGCCACGGCCATCGCGATGGCGAGCGCCGCCGCGAGCGGGTCGCTTCTGTCGATGGCGGGCTGCGCCGCGAAGGTGAACGAGCCGTACAACAGCGATTCCATCACGAAGACGCTGGCGGTGTGCCGCTTCTGCGGCTGCGGCTGCGGCGTGGTGGTGGAAAGCCGCAACGGCAAGCTCATCTCGGTCTACGGCGACCCGGAAAACGACTCCAACCGCGGTTTGAACTGCGTGAAGGGCTACTACCTGAGCAAAATCCTCACCGGGCAGGATCGCCTGACCAAGCCGCTCATCCGCGAGGACAACTCGCTCAAGGGCACCGACGAGGGTTTCCGCGAGGCCGAATGGGACGAGGCGCTCGACCTGGTGGCGGGCAAGCTGCGCGAAACCTGGAAGGCCGACAAGTCGCGTCTGGCGTTCTGGGGCAGCGGTCAGCAGCCCATTCTCGAGGGATATTGCACCGCGAAGTTCTGGAAGGCGGGCCTGCTTTCCAACAATATCGACCCGAACGCGCGCCTGTGCATGGCCAGCGCCGTCGTCGGCTTTATGAACGTGTTCGGCACCGACGAGCCCGCCGGCTGCTACGGCGACATCGACTACGCCGACGTGTTCATCACCTGGGGCGCCAACATGGCCGAGGCGCATCCGATGCTCTACTCGCGCGTGATGGCGCGCAAAATCGCGAACCCCGAGGTCAAGCACTACGACATCTCGACGCTGCACACGCGCACCGGCGCCACCGCCGACAAGGTGTTCATCATGAAGCCCAGCGGGGACTTGGCCATCACCAACTGCATCGCGCATTACCTGCTGGAAAACGAAACTTACGACGCGGATTGGGTGCGCGATCATCTGACGTTCGCGCAGGGCACCGAGAACATCGGCAACGCCACCTACGACGGTTACGACACCTCCGAGATCGGCTCGAAGGTCGACGATACCACGTCCATCACGTTCGAGGAATACAAGGAACGCCTCGCGCCCTACACCTGGGAATACTGCAGCGAGCTGTCGGGGCTTTCCGTCGAGGAGCTGCAGGAGCTCTACGGGCTGTTCGCCAACCACAGCATTAAGCTGTACAGCTTCTGGACCATGGGCGTCAACCAGCACAACCGCGGCACTTGGGTGAACCACAACTTGCATAACATCCATCTGCTGTCGGGCCATTACTGCCATCCGGGCGACGGCGGGTTCAGCCTGACGGGGCAGCCTTCCGCCTGCGGCACCGCGCGCGAGGTGGGCACGTTCAGCCACCGCCTGCCGGCCGACCTGGTGGTGAAGAACGAGGCGCATCGCCGTTATACCGAAGCCGTGTGGAACCTGCCCGAGAAGCACCTCGACCCCATTTCGAAGCCCGGTTTCCACACGACCAAGATCTTCCGCGAAATGGCTAAGGGCAACATGGACTTCCTCTGGACCGCGCACAACAACTGGGCGCAGTCGATGACCAACCTGACGCGCTTTCTGGGGCGCGGCGCCGAGGACCAGCGCGGCGTGTTCGACACGTTCATCGTGGTCAGCGAGGTGTACCCGACCATGTCGACGAAGTACGCCAACGTGGTGCTGCCCGCGGCCATGTGGGTGGAGCGCGAGGGCTGCTTCGGCAACGGCGAGCGCCGCACCGCCGTGTTCGAGAAGGCGTGCGACCCGCCGGGTGATGCCAAGTGGGATTTGTGGATGCTCTTCGAGATAGCCAAGCGCGTGTTAGACGGCGAGAAGATCGGCGATGCGGATGCGTTCGACACCCTGTTCGGCCAGTGGTACGACAAGGAGGCCGGCGAGTTCACGCATGCCACGCAGCGGGAAACCTGCCGCAGCATTTGGGAGGAATACCGCACGTTCAGCAACCCGTACCTTAACGAGCGGGCGGACGCGATCAACACGGCGAAGAAGCTCAAGATGGAGGCCAAGCAGCTGGCGCCCTATGACGAGTACATCCATCAGCACGGCTTGACATGGCCGGTGCGCGAGGTCGACGGCAAGTGGCTGGCCACGAAGTGGCGCTTCGCCGATGGCGCCCAGGAAGACGGGTTCGACCAGTACGGCGTCGAGAAGTACGGCGAGCATGGGCTTGCCGGCGGCGTGAGCTTCTACAAGACGGCGAACCACAAGCCCGTGGTGTGCTTCCGCCCCTACGAGCCGCCGGCGGAAATGCCGAGCGAGGAGTACCCGTTCTGGTTCTGCACGGGGCGCTTGCTGGAGCATTGGCACACGGGCACGATGACGCGGCGCGTGCCGGCGCTCGACAAGGCCCTGCCCGAGGCGCTGCTGGACATGAACCCTGAAGACGTGCAGGAGCTGGGGCTTGCCGACGGGGACCGCGTGAAGCTGGTCAGCCGTTACGGCGAGGTGGAGATCAAGGTTTCCACGGCCGGGCGCACGGTGCCGCCGAAAGGGTATCTGTTCGCGCCGTTCTTCGCGCGGGAAACGCTTATTAACCTGGTGCAACAGGAAGTGTACTGCCCGCTTTCGAAGGAGCCGGACTACAAGAAGTCCTGCGTGAGAATCGAGAAGGTGGAGGCGTAGAGATGCTGCATGCGAATTGCCCGCGGAAGGTTATTCTGGCTGCGATGACGTGCGCTTTGTCGGCGAGCCTGCTGGGGCTTGCGGCGTGTTCCGGGTCGGGGGCCGGCGCGGC
>CAVBAM010000079.1:0-6513 GCA_963593315.1 Candidatus Methanomethylophilaceae archaeon
GAGACGAGCATCGCGGACGAGACGAACGTGCGACGCGCGGCAGCGCGAGACGATGCGAGGACAGAAGGAAGAAAACGACGGATGAGGATGCTTGAGGAGAGACGGCGGCGGGAAGAGGAGCGGCGACTTGCCGATCCCACGTCGGCCGACATAGGGTTTTTCGACGAGGGGGACAACCTCTACGCCGATTCGGTCGATGCGGGGCATCGCGTCGACAGGCGTGCGCAGAAGGTGTTCGTGATGGTCATCGTGCTGCTGGTGCTGATCGTCGCCGCCATACTCGTGCCCAAGAACATGGCCAGCCCCGGGCTTCTGCTCACCAACGCCGCCGTGGGGGCGAGCTGGTGGACGCCGTCGTGGTTCGCCACGCAGTTCCAGGAGAACATGCAGACGCTGGTGCTGCTGTTCGTGGGCGATGCCCATTCGGTGAGCAAGTTCGTGCACTACCTGGTCATCGCGCTGGCGGGCGCGGGGTTGGCGCTTTCGGGCGCGGTGTACCAGGGAGCTTTCCGCAACGCGCTTGTAAGCCCCTCGACCCTCGGCGTCATGACCGGCGGCCAGTTCGGCATGGCGCTGTGGGTGTTCGGCATCACCGAGACGGGCGGCACGCTGTCGCTGGCGGCGGTCAGCGCGGGGCAGCCCGGCCTTTCGTGGATGGACTACCTCTCGTCGTCCTACGGCCTGGCGGTCTGCTCGTTTCTGGGCTGCTTCGTCGTGGTGTCGCTGGTGCTTGCGGCCATGCGCCTTGCCGGTGGGGCCACCTCGGGCATCATGATGATCATCACCGGGCAGGTGGTCGGCGGCATCGTCGGCGTGTTCTGCACGCTGGTGCGCTACTACTACGTCACCGTCGACCCGTACGGCGACGCCGCGCAATTTCTGCAGGAAGTCGCCGTCGCCACGTTCATCCGCGAATTCACCTGGGTGGACATCGTTGCCATCGGAGTGCCGCTTCTCATCACGTTCCTCGTGGTCATGCGCCTGCGCCAGAAGATGATGCTGCTGGCGCTCGATAGGACCGAGCAGCGATCGCTGGGCATCAACACGCGCCGCATGAACTTCGCCGTCGTGTCGCTGTGCACGCTGCTCACCGCCATCATCATTTCGTTCTGCGGCACCGTCGGCTTCGTCGGCTTTCTGGTGCCGCACCTGGCGCGCCGCATGGTCGGTCCGAACTTCAAGTATCTGCTGCCCGCCGCCACGGTGCTCGGCGCCATCTTCGTGCTGGGCGCCTACGTGCTGCTGGAGGCCACGCTGGGCGAAGACTATGCGCAGATGGTGGGCATCTTCATCTCCATCGGCGGCACGATCGTCTTCTTGGTGACGGCGCTTCGCGGGAAGGGGGTGCGCGATGGGGCTTTCAATTAAGGGCTTGAAGCGGGAGGACGACGGTCGCGGTGCGGTTGCCGCGGCTGACCCGGCCGGCTCTCATGCGGTCGCCGGCGCAACCGGCGCGGCTGACTCGGCCGGCGCGTCCGGCCCGAACCGCACGCCCGAGATCGACATCGATACCTCCGACGCGCTGCTGGCGCGCGACGAGCGCATTCTGCGTCGCAAGGTGGCCATTTCCGTAGCGGCGTTTTTGGTCGTGCTGACCGCGGGCATGTGCATCTACGGCGCGAACCCGGGCTGGGGCATCCATTACCAGGTGTTCAGCCCCGTGGAACTGTTCCAGGCCATCGGCGAGCACATCTACAACTTCATCGCCGGCTTCGGCCTTCTGCCCACGCATGACACGTCGGACTACTATCAAACCTGGCCGCTGTACAAGGTCCTGGGTGACCGCTTCGGCGTGCTGGCCATCACCGCCCTGTGCGCGGTGCTGCTGGCCATATCCGGCATGCTGTATCAAAGCGTGTTCAAGAACCCCATCGCCGGCCCGGGCATGCTTGGCGTGTCAAGCGGCGTGACGCTGGGCAACACGCTTTTGGTGTACCTGTTCGGCGCCGAGGCGCTGGGCCTTACCACCGAGCGCTACGCGCTGTGCTACGGCCTAGGCGCGGCGGTGCTGGCCTTCGTCATCCTGGCCGGGCGCAAGCTTTCGGGCAAGGGGCGGCCGTTCGACATCGTCACCATGCTGCTCATCGGGTCCATCCTCTCGCAGCTCATCGGCTTCCTATCCACCTACCTCACCATGTTCGTGATGGACCCGGACAAGCTGGCGGTGTACATGACGCTTTCCGAGATGCTCAACGTCGACACATCGCTGGTGTCCTATGTCTGCCTGGGCGCGGCCGTCGCGGTGTCGCTCATTCCCGTGTGGCTTTTGCGCTTCCGCTTGAACGTGCTGGCCTTCGACGAGCAGGAGGTGCGCCTTCTGGGCGTGAACCTGACGCTCATCAGGGCCATCGCGCTTATCTGCGGCGCCATCATGATCCTGGCCGCGCAAATCCACATCGGCGCGGTCGCCATGGTGTCGCTCATCGTGCCGTTTCTGGCGCGGTCGTGGTTCGGCTGTGAATTCCGCAAACAGCTTATCGGCAGCGTGTGCATCGGCGTGGTGCTGCTGCTCGCATGCCCTGCATCGTCGATGCCATCCCGTTCGTCGGCGATGGCATCGGTATCGGCTGCGCCGTGAGCACCGTAGCCCTGCCCCTGTTCCTGCTGATAATCGCCAAGCACATGAAAGGCTGGGAATAAGATGATGAGACTTGAGCTGAAGGACGTGGCCATCGGCTACGACCGCAACCAACCTATACAGCGACTGGTGAACTTCACCGTCGAGGACGGCGAGGTGTGCTGCGTGCTCGGCCCGAACGGCTGCGGCAAGACTACGCTGGTGAAGACCATCTTGGGCATGGTGCCGCTCATCGGCGGGCGCATCACCATGAACGGCGACGACGTGACCCGCTGGAGCGCGCGCCGGCTTTCCGACGCGATGGCCTACGTTGCGCAGAAGCACACGCAGCCGTTCCCCTTCCAGGTGAAGGACGTGGTCATGCTCGGGCGCGTGAACAAGGTAGACGGCGTGACCGGCCAGCCCACGGCCGACGACTGGAACATCGTTGAGAACGCGATGAACGACATGGGCATCTGGCATCTGCGCGACATGCCCTACAGCGAGATTTCCGGTGGCGAGCTGCAGATGGTGATGTTCGCCCGCGCCCTTGCGCAGGAGCCCGAGATGCTGATCTTGGACGAGCCGACCGCCGCGCTCGATTACGGCAACGCCGTGCGCGTGATAAGCAAGGTGCGCAAGCTGGCGCGCATGGGATACGCCGTGGTGATGATCACGCACAACCCCGACCATGCGTTCATGACCGGGGCGAACGTGGCGCTGTTCACCAAGGCGCAGCCGATGAAGTTCGGTACGGCAAACCAGATGATCACGCGCGCCAACATCAAGGACGCCTACGGCATCGGCGTTAAGCTGGTGGAGTTCACGCACGACAACAACTTCACCATGCGCATGTGCGCCCCCGAGTTCGAGGACGAGGAGTAGCCCGTGGGGCGGCAGAGGGCAAGGGCCCGGGACGGGTAAGGCGCCCACGCGGGCTGCCGGTGCCGCGTTCGGCCGCGCCCGGCCGCGACCGCGCGACGACGGTTCGCCTGCGACGCAAGCAACGCAACTTCCAACAACACCGAACGTGAAGATACCGAATGTGAAAGGACCAACCGATATGCAGAACCTGACCGAAGCCGAGGCCCAGAGTAAGCTCGAGGCCATCGCGAACAACGTCGAGACCGTCATCGTGGGCAAGCGCGAGGCGGTTGACCTGGTAGTGTGCTCGCTGGTGGCGGGCGGCCATGTGCTTCTGGAGGACATGCCGGGCACGGGCAAGACGAGTCTGGTGAGCGCGCTGGCGAAATCGATCGACTGCTCGTTCCGCCGCATCCAGTTCACGCCCGACGTCATGCCCTCCGACGTGACGGGATTCTCCATCTTCAACCAGAAGACGCACGACTTCGAGTTCCGCAACGGGTCGATCATGGCGAATTTGGTGCTGGCCGACGAGATCAACCGCGCCAGCGCGAAAACCCAGTCGGCGCTGCTCGAGGCCATGGAGGAGCGCCAGGTGACCGTCGATGGGCAAACGCATAAGCTGCCCGAGCCGTTCATGGTGCTTGCCACGCAGAACCCCATCGAGCAGTACGGCACCTACCCCTTGCCCGAGGCTCAGCTCGACCGTTTCCTCATCAAGCTTTCCATGGGGTATTTGAAGATGGACGAGGAAGTTCGCGCCGTCATGGAGGCCGACGACGCCAAGGAGGCCCTGCGCCCGATGTGCGCCGCCGACGATATCATGGCGCTGCGCCAGGCGGCCAAGCAGGTGCGCGTGGCCACGCCCATCGCCCGCTACGCCGTGCAGATCACCATGGCGACGCGTGAGGCGAAGGAGCTGATGTACGGCGCGTCCCCGCGCGGATCGAAGTCGCTCGTGAGCCTCTCGCGCGCCTTCGCCCTCATGCGCGGGCGCAACTACGTCTCGCCCGACGATATCAAGTACCTGGCGCCGTACGTGCTGTGTCACCGCATCGCGCTGACGCACGAGGCGAAGATGGAGGGGCGCACCCCGCAGGGCGTGATCTCCTCGCTGCTGGACACCGTGGCCGCGCCGACGCTGACCGACGCCGAGGCAAGGAGCCTGTAGCCGATGGCGAAACGCGATAAAAGAAACGATTCCGCGCGAGGCCGGCGCAAAGGCGGCGGCGCGGGCGCGCAGGCGGGGCAGGAGGTGTCGGCCGGCGGGCGCGCGGTTGCCGAGGCGCCGCGCCGCAAGAAGCCCCGGCACCGCTTCGCGATGTCGCGCGACGAGCGTAAGGCCGCCCGGCGCGGCGTGGTGCTGCGCGTGGTGGCGTGCGTCGCCATGCTGCTGGTCACGCTGGCGCTGGCGCTTGTGGTGGGCACCGACGAGTACCGCCCATCGGCGGTCGGGTGGATCCCATTCATCGGCGTGGTGACGGCCATTGTGCTGGCGTTTCTGTACCTGCAGGTGCTCAAGCGCTCCATCAAGCTGCTGGAACGCAGCAACGTCACCGACTGCGAGCGTGACGAGAACGTCACCTTCAAGGTGCGCTTCGCCAACCGCTGCCCGCTGTTCTTCTTCCGCATGGAGGCGCACTTCTTCACGGCCGATCTGTACGGCAACCCGGTGAGCCATCGCGCCACCACGATGTCGCTGGCGCCGTTCGAGAAGTACGACATGCCCTTCACCGCGCGCTTCGAGCACATCGGCATCTACCAGGCCGGCCTCGACCGCGTGGTCGTCTACGACTTCCTGCGCCTGTTCAGCTTCTCCATCGAAGGCCCCAAGCGGCAGCGCATCCAGGTTATCCCACGCCTGGTGCCCGTCTCCGAGCTGGCATTCTCCAACGACGCGGTGGTCGAGACCACCAAGGCGGCCCGAAGCGTGCTGTCCGACTCGATGGACTACGCCGCCGTGCGCGAATACGCTTACGGCGACCCCATGAAGAACGTGCACTGGAAGCTCTCGGCGCACAGCGAGGGCCTGATGACCAAGCTGTTCGAAACCTATACCAACCCCGGCGTGGCCGTGATGCTCGACTTCTACGGGCCGGGGCAGGGCGCTTCCGAGCTGATGCGCATGTTCGACGCCGTGGTGGAAAGCGGCTTCTCCATCGCGCGCTACGCCCAGTGGCTCGGCATGGACACCGAGGTGCATTACTGCGACAAGTCGGGCGGGCATGTGCGCCGCACCACGTGGCGGCAGATGGATCTGCCCGACATCGTGCTGGAGATGCCGCGCTTTTCCGCCGACCCGCATCACGCCGAGGACGCCATCAAGCTGATAGAGGGGCAGATCAACTCCATCTACGGGCAGTCGAACCTGGTCGTGTGCACGGCGAACCTTTCGGCACGGATGATCGACGTGCTGGTGCAGGCGCGCCTGCGTCGGCGCGACCCGCTGCTTATCGCCGTGGTGCCGCGCGGGCTTGAGGGCCGCGAGCGCGACCAGTGGCTGGCGCCGCTGGCGCGTCTGGATGCCGAGGGCGTTCCCTACAAGGTGATCGTCACGGCCGACGAGCTTTCGGGAAAGGGGGCGAAGGGCAATGGCTAGGGAAGATGTGAAGAAGGCGCCGCAGGTCGGCGGCAAGTCCGGTAATGGCGCTTCGGGCCGCAAGGCCGGCGCAGCCAAGACGCGCGCGGCGGGCAACCGCCGCAGCAAGCCGCTTGTCGGATCGACCCTCGTGAAGGATCGCGCCATGCTTTCCGAGCGCATGGCGAAAAAGACGCGCACGCGCCTGTTCCTGGAGTCATCCGCGCTCGACTTCCTGCTGGTGCTGCTGGTGTCGGCGACGCTCACCCTCACCGTGAGCTTCGGCTTCCATAGTGCCTGGGACTACCGCGGAAACGTGTGGCTCGTCGTGGCGCTCACCGTGCCCGTGCTCGTGTGCCTGTACGCGGGCTCGTGGAGCAAGCGGGCGCTGCTGCCTGCCGGCATCGCGTGCGCCGTGGTCGGCCTCGTCATGGTCGCGGCGGCGGTGGCTATCTCGCCTGAGCCGTTCGTGGTTGATGGCGCCATTTCCGACACCGAGGGCTGCTACGGCATC
>CAVBAM010000080.1:0-6455 GCA_963593315.1 Candidatus Methanomethylophilaceae archaeon
GCGATCGACCCTACGAATTCCTGCTGCTATGTCAACCTTCCATCAGGTGTTTCGTGGGCGCGTTCGCAAGAGCGCGCACTCCGGCGAAGCCGGAGCATCGAGGCGGGAAACGTTCGGAGCGGGACGTTTCCCGCCGGCCGGCGAGCCGCCGGCGTCCCGGAATCCCCATCGGCCTGGTCGATCTTGCGATCGACCCTACGAATTCCTGCTGCTATGTCAACCTTCCATCAGGTGTTTCGTAGGCGCGTTCGCAAGAGCGCGCACTCCGGCGAAGCCGGAGCATCGAGGCGGGTCGGGCTGCAACCTGCCCCCCGCCTCTCCGCGCGGACTGCCCTCGCCACGCGGGCGGTCCGCCCTCGCCACGCGGGCGGACCGCCCTCGCGGCCCGCGCAACCCTTACAGCTTCTCGGCCTCCAGGCGCCTCAGGAGCGCTTCTTGGTGGTTCGCGTACTGCAATGCCGTCTCCTTGGCAACCTTGCCCTCTCGCACGGCCTGGAACAGCGCCTGATCCATCGTCTGCATGCCCGCCGCGCCGTTCGACGCGATCACGGAATCGATCTGGTAAGCCTTCTCCTCGCGGATGAGGTTGCGGATGGCGGTGTTCATGTGCATGATCTCGAACACCGGGATGGTGCCGCCGTCCACCGTGGGCACCAGCTGCTGGCTGACCGTGGCCTGCAGCACCATGGACAGCTGAATGCGCATCTGGCGCTGCTGGTTGGCGGGGAAGGCGTCGATCATGCGCTCGATGGTGTCGGCCGCGCTGGTGGTGTGCAGTGTGGAGAGCACCAGCTGCGTCATCTCGGCGGCGTTGACCGCGGTGCCGATGGTCTCGGCGTCGCGCATCTCGCCCAGCAGGATGACATTGGGACTCTCGCGCATGGCCGAACGCAGCGCTTCGGCATAATTCGCAATATCGGTGGGAATCTCGCGCTGCGTGATAATGCACGTGCCATGGCTGTGCACGTACTCGATCGGGTCCTCCATCGTGATGATGTGCCCGGTGCGCTCATGGTTCATGCGGTCGAGCAGGCACGCCAGCGTGGTGGACTTGCCGCTGCCGGTCGGGCCCGTGACCAGCACCAAGCCCTTCGAAACTGAAGCCAGGCGCATCACGGAATCGGGGATGTTCATCTTTACCGGGTCGGGCAGGCCGAACGGAATGACGCGGATGACCGCCCCGAAGCTGCCGCGCTGGCGGAAGATGTTGGCGCGGAAACGCCCGACGCCCGGCACGGCGAAGCTGAAGTCGTCGTCGTGGTTGACGCTGTTGCAGAAGATGTTGATGTCGCGCCCGGCCAGCGCATAGATGGAACGGACCGCCGCCTCGGTGTCGGCGGGCTTCATCGCCCCGCTGTCGGTACGCACGTGCACGCCGCTGGCCTGGTAGGACAAGGGCAGCCCGGCGATGATGAACACGTCGGACGCGTGAACCTCGATCATCTGCTCAAGTAAGGGTTTCAACTCCATGGTGTAGCTCCTTGTCGTCTATCGGCTTGAAGTCAAGCCGGACCAGAGGGTTTCCTCAGGTTGCTCCTGCGTATTCGTCATCTTCCATTCCGAAACAGTGTAGCTGCCGGACGTGATGGAAATGGAAGCGGAAAGTGTTTTTCCGCTGTCAGAGGCCACGGTGAAGCTGATGGTGTTGCCGCTCACCTGGCCGGTGACCTGCATGCCGTCGGCGCCGCTTGCCAGCACGGCCTCGTTGCAGAGGCTGCTCATCTGGCTGGCCACGCGGGAAGTCGCGCTCGCGGCCGACCCGCCCGAAGCGCCCACCACCGCGTCGATCTGCGCGAGCATGGCCTGCCCGCACGCGTCCACCGCATAGGTGTCGGCTGCCGATTCGCCCTGGCGTTCGGCCATGGCTTCGGTGGCGTTGGTGGTGGTGACGCACAGCATGGCCAGCACCGCCAGCAACAGCACCGAAATGAGCGTCAACAGGCTGATGGGGCCGATGCGCACGCCCTCGGAAGCGTTCTTCGCCATGCTACTTCACCCCGCTTACGTACCGCTTGGCATCCAGCTCGTAGAGCTGCTCGGAATCGTCCGACACGGTGATGTGCGCCGTGTACAGCGTGCCCGAAGAGGTGCTTTCGCTCTCGACCTCGCACGAAACCGCCAGCTCGCCGTCCGCCACGGCAACCGAACCCGCGGCAACGCCTTCGCCGACCTCGCGCCCGCTTGCCACGGCGGCCGGGTTCGACGAGAACTCCTCGGCGGCGTTTTCCGCAGCCAGCACGGCTTGCGTCATGCGGTCGGCGTGGTTGGCGGTGGCGGCCGATGAAGCGAACAGCTGCGTGAACACGGCCATCGACGCGATCAGCACCACCAGCAAAACCAGTGCCTCGACCAGAAACGCGGTGTTCATCCAGCTGGGGCGCCCGCCCGTGCCGTCGCCGCCTGCAACCTCGACGGTCGCGGGGTTCATCGGCCCTGTTCCGGAAAGCTCGCTCATGCTACTGCCCTCCTTGCGTGTAACGGAGGGCGACTTCGGCCGTGCCCTGATCGGTGGTCACGCGCAGAAGCCCGCCGCTGTAGGAGAAGTCGAACGAGCTCGACTCGGTCACCTCGGTGGCGCGCTCGGGCGTGTAAGCGTTCGTGGCCAGGCTGTATTCCTGCACGATCTTGCCTTCATACAGGTAGAAGCGCGTTTCGTACGTGCCGCTGTCCAGCGTCTCCACCACCACGAGCGACTTGCCCTCGGGCCCTTGCCCCACGGCGACGGCGCCCTTGGCGTCGTTGGCGCGCACCACGTTGCAGATAAGCCCCGCGCCTTCGCGCACGCTCGCGTTGCTCGCCTGCACGCCGGTGACCATGCGGTACACCGAAACGCCGGCGATAAGCGCCAGCAGAAGCGCCACGAAGAACACCGCCAGCAGAAGCGGTGAGAAGATGCGCCTGATGCGCGAGGGCTTTTCGTCATGCAGGCTTACGCGCGTCATGGCCGACATCGCGTCCATGCGCTGCTGAGCCGCTGCTTGTTCCTGATCTATCATTTGGGCGTCACCACCACGCTCGGCATGATGTTATCGGCGAAGTACTCGTAGGAAACGACATAGTCGTTGTGGTTGATGGTCAGCCCGTACTGCTGCTCCAGGTGTTCCAGCGTGGTGGGGTAGGTGCCCTCGATGGCGCAGCATTGCTTGGCCGAGGTGAGGATGGAATCGCGCAGCGCCACGGCGCCCTGGGTGCGCGCGTTGGCCTGCACGACCCCCATGATCGCCCACGCAGCGATAAGCACCGCCGCCACGCAGCACACGCCAATGACGGCAAGGCGCTTCCTGCGTTTGACCTCTTTGTCCGTTAGTTCGTGAAACATGGCTTCTACCTGCGGTTTCTACGCGATCGAACCCATGATGCCGATAAGCGGCAGCATTACGGCGATAAGCGTGGCGCCCACGGCGATGGTCAAAAACGCCGCCAGCGTGGGCTCGACGCTGTCGGTGGCCGAATCGAGCTGCACGTTCGCGTCGTCGAAGAAGATGTCGGACAGGTGCCCGAGCACTTCGTCGGTGGACCCCGAGCGCGTGCCCATCAAAAGCATGCGGCCGTACACGGGCTCCATGATGTCGTTCTCGACGATGGCCTGCGACATCGAGCGCGGGTTGTCGATGCTGGTCATGCTGGCGAACGCGGCGTCCACCTTGGCCTTTAAGGCCGCGTGATCGACCGTGCCCATGGCCTGGCGCATGGCCTCCTCTTCCTGAACGCCCGACGCCACGAAGGCCGAAAGCGCGCTGGTGAAGCGGGAAAGCGCCAGCTGATACATGGCCTGGCGCGTGCCCGGGTAGGACTCGAACAGCTTGATGACGCGCTGGCGGCCCGATTCGCTGCGGGCGCTCAGCGACACGAACAGCGCCAACACGGTGGCGATAAGCACCACCACTAGCGCGATCCAGCCGATGGCCACCGAAATGCCCACGGTGTTGAACGACCCGGACGTCAGCGACCCGGACATGTTGGAATACGCGTCGGAGAAGATGGGCAGGATGACGATGTCGGTGAACGCCAGGATGACGCTCATGATGCACAGCAGCGCCGCAGGGTAGCCGACCGAGTTCTGCAGCTTGGAGAACGACCGCCCCTCGCTTTCGTAGTAGCGGCCCAGGCTGCGCAGGACGCGCTCGGTGCGGCCCGAGGTTTCGCCCACGCGCACCATTTCGGTGGCGTAGGTGGGGAAGGCCCCGGTGGCCTTCATGGCGTCGGCGAGCCCCACGCCCTCGATGAGCTTGGTGTACACGGCGTCGCACACGCGCTTGAACTCCGATTGATCGCGGTTTTCCGAAAGCATGTGCACGGCCTCATCCGTTTGGATGCCCGCGGCCAGCATGGTTGCCACGCTGCTGCAGAAGGCGCTTACTGCGCCGCTTTCCAGTAACTTATCTGCCATCGAACTCTCCTGACGCCTAGGTATGCGTATTCCACATTGTCGCACATATCGAACTTATCGTCTCGCAGTTTCCCGCTCCGTCATCAATTAAAACGAACGCCGACCAGCGTTCGTAACGAAACCCTCCGCATTCGTTACTACCCTAATACACATAACGGTCCGTATATTCCTTCCCGTCGCCCACGTTGGTGCCGCCGCCGCTGGCCGCGAACGTCAAATCGACGCGCGACCAGGTGTTCTGGCTCACGCTGAACTGCGCGCTCTTCCAGGTGCCGTCCACGTACACCATGATCCACGCGTGATAGATTTCCCCCGGCGACACGTACCCGGTGACTATCTTGGTGGGGAAGCCCTGGCTGCGCAGCATGGCCGCGCCCAAGCTTGCGTAGTCGAAGCAGATGCCGGTGCCGCTGGCCAGCGTCTCGTCCGGGTCGGGGACGTAACCCGACGACGACTTCAGCTGCTCGGCCTTCGCGTCGTCGTAGGTGACGTTGTCCACCACGTATTCGCAGATGGCCTGCACGGCCTCGCCTTGGTTCGATGCGCTTGCGACCAGTTCGCGCGCTTTGGTCACGCAAGCGCTGGACGTGGTGAAGTTGCAGAAAACGTTGGGGCGCAGAAACGGCGCGAACTCGCTTTCGAGCGCGACGTCGGCGGTGGCGCTGGCCAGCTCCACGTAGTTATTGCCCGAGGTGTTCTGCATGACGCGGAAGGTGTAGGCGCCGTCGCCGAACACGAGCGGTGCCACGGTTGGGGTGCCGTCGGCGGGCAAGTCGAAGTTCTCGGTTGAGTTTCCGCTGGTCACCTGCAGTTTCAGGTGCGAAGAGGCGGTGGCGCTGACGGCGACGTAGCCCTCAGAGGTGGCCGACGTGTCGATAAGCGCGCCGTTCTGCCCGGTGGCCTCGTCTTCGTGGAAGGTTGCCTCGGCGATGGCGGTGGCGGGTGTGAAAGCGGCCCCGCTAGCTTGTGACGCGCCCGACCCGCCGCTCGCTCCGCCGTCGGCGGAGCCCCCGCAGCCAGTCAAAACCGCAGAACAAAGCACAAAAGCAACCAGCACCGCAAAAAAAGCGGCGCACCGTTCAGAAGCAATGTTCAACCAAGACAAGTTCATGTACGGCTGATTATACGTGTGATACGTCCAATTGTTGGCGCAGCGCCGTCTGAAGGGTCTGCGAGAAGTTCACGCCGTTTTCCACGGCCAGCGCATTGAGCCACGCGGGAAGCGTGACGGTACGGCTTACCGCTTTGGTCGATTGGGCCTGACGCACGGCGGGCATGTATACGTCGACCAGAACGGTGCGCTCGCCTTCCTCCGTTCTCAAGCTCGACAGGGGAGAGGGCTCGGGAATCATCTCCCCGTCCTGTTCCAGGCCGTATAGGACGCAGCCCAAAAGCTCGCGCGCCGACAGGAGCGCATCATCGTCGTCGGTGCCCGATGTGGCCACGCCGAGGTCGGGGAACTCCACTGCAATTTCGCATCCATCTTCGTAGGTAAGCACGGCGGGATAGAATGCCCGGTCTTTCATCTGTGCTCCTTTCCTTATTCGAATCGAAGCCCTGATTGCTTCTCGATGCTCTTCAACGTTTTAGGAGGTATGTCCTTGTCGGGATGTTTCACCGTCACACGCCCGGGCTTGTCCGGGTGCTTGTACTGATGGTGGCTTCCGACTATCGCGACTTCGTACCAGCCGTCGTCCTTCAAGGCTTTAATTACCTCTCGTGATGAATAACTTCTCAATACACCACCTCCTTGCTCGCACACTGTAGCAGGTATGGAAGCTCAGAACAACTATTATTCTATGTGTTGTAGCCGCAACTAACAAAACCAAGAAAGCCGCAATGAGACTCGCCCTGCTATTGCAACAACCCACCGTGTTGTTGCAATTGATTCTATAGGCGCGTTCGCGAGGCTCCATCCTCAACAACAACTCGTCAACCCGCGTCCGCAAGGCTCCACTTTCAGCAACAACCCGTCGCCGCGTCCGCAAGGCTCCACTTTCAACAAAAACCCGTAGGCGCGTTCGCAAGAGCGCGCACTCCGGCGAAGCCGGAGCATCGGGCGGGA
>CAVBAM010000081.1:0-6443 GCA_963593315.1 Candidatus Methanomethylophilaceae archaeon
GCTTCAACCTGCTCACGCTGGTGACGAACAACCAGGACGTGCGCTTCGACGCGGACATCGACAAGAAGACTCACGAGCTCATCGGCAGCCCCCGCACCGAGCAGGCGCGCGCCTTCGTAACCAAAATCTGGAACGCGAGCCGCTTCGTGCTGGGCAATCTCGAGGGCTTTACGCCCGGCGAGGCGCGCGTGCGCACGCAGGCCGACGCCTGGATTTTCAGCCGCCTGGCCAAGCTCTCCCGAAGCGTGACCGAGGGCATTTCCGCGTACCAGTTCGGCGAGGTGGCACGCGAGTTGCATAACTTCTTCTGGAACGAGTTCTGCGACTGGTACATCGAGTTCTGCAAGGCCGACCTGCGCGAAGGCGCCGACGCTAAGGCGCGCCTGCAGACGCAGCGCAACTTAGTGTTCGTGCTTGACAACGCGCTTCGCCTGCTGCACCCGGCCATGCCGTTCGTGACCGAGGCCATTTGGGAGCACTTGCCGAAGGCTGAAGGCGAGAGGGACGCGCTCATGGTAGCCGCCTGGCCCGAGCCCGAGAGCCTTAGCCCGTGGATTGACGAGGAAGCCGAGCAGGCCGTGAGCCTTCTGTGCAGCGTGGTCGGCGCGGTGCGTTCGACGCGTGCCCGCTATGGCATCTCCCCGAAGCAGGAGCTTGCCTGCGTGGTGAAGCCCCTCGCCGAGAACGTGGAGGTGCTCAAGTCGCTCTCGCAGCAGATTTCGGCGATGGCGCGCGTGAGCGAGCTTGCCATCGCCGCCGATGCCGCTAAACCTGCCGAAAGCGCGGCTGTGGTGGTCGAGGGCGCCGAGGTGTACAGCGTGCTCACCGGCATGGTCGATTTCGACGCCGAGCGTGCGCGTCTGGCCAAGGAGCTTAAGAAGCTCCAGGGCGATGTCGCAAAGCTCGACAAGAAGCTCTCCAACCCGGGCTTTTTGGCGAAAGCTGCCGCCGAGATCATCGAGAAGGACCGTGCGAAACTCGAAGAGGCGCGCGACCAGCTCTCCCGCGTCGAGAAGCAGCTTGAAGAGCTTGGATAGTTTGCGGAGTTGGGATTGACTTGCAGATACCGTCTTGCGCAGAAGTGCGCAGGGCGGTATACTGTCCAATCGTGTCTTTGCAGACAAGCATAAGGTTTGACTGAACATATAAGAAGGAACAGCAATGGATATCATTCGCGCTATCGAGCAACAGCAGATCAAGGACGTCGCTGAGTTCAACGTCGGCGACAACGTCAAGGTTCACTACCGCATCACCGAGGGTAACCGCGAGCGTATCCAGGTGTTCCAGGGCGACGTCATCCGTCGTCACGGCCACGGCGCCCGCGAGACGTTCACCGTTCGCAAGATCAGCTTCTCCGTCGGCGTCGAGCGTACCTTCCCGGTGCACTCCCCGAAGATCGAGAAGATCGAAGTCACCCGTCAGGGCGACGTGCGTCGCGCCAAGCTGTACTACCTGCGCGACAAGGTGGGCAAGGCTGCCAAGATCAAGGAGAAGGCATTCCGCTAAGCCTGTATCAGCATGTGCTGGAAACCCCTCTGCTCCGTTGCGGGCGGAGGGGTTTCTTTTTTTGTTGGGCCTTCAGGGGTTATGGAAGGTGTGGCCCGAATTTTGGGGTTGCGGAAGGGCATGGCGTGAAGTTTCGGACCGGCTACGGGCTGGTCGTGTCCGTTGCGCTTCCCCCCGTGTGCAATCCCCAACGTACGGAAAACGAGTGCGGCAGCGGTAAACCGAGTGCAATCGGTTTGAGAGGAAAGGATTGTCGAGGCAATGGGCCCTACGGTAGCTGAGATACGGGCGCGCTTGCAGCGGGCTGACGAGGCCGAATTCGAGGTTCTCGAGCGTTCGCTTATCGCCGATACGCGTAAAGGCGTGCGCGCGGCGCTAGAAACCGCTCGGCATCGCCTTGCGGCGGCTGCCGCCGAGGAAGCGCGCTTGCGGGGCATGTACGAATACCAGAAGGAACTTGCCCCGGGAGCCGTGGCAGTCGGCCTCGACGAGGTGGGACGCGGCCCGCTTGCCGGCCCGCTTGCCGTGGGGGCCGTGGTGCTTCCCGATGAGCCCCGCATCGCAGGGCTGAACGATTCCAAGCAGGTTAAACCCGCCGATCGCGAGCGCATTGCCGAGGAAATCAAGCAACGGGCCCTGGCCTGGGCGGTCTGCTACATCGAGCCGGCCGACATCGACGCGCACGGCATGACGGCATCGCTTACAAGCGCGTTCAAGCAGGCTTTACAGCGCGTCGAGGCCGCCGGTGTCGAAGTCGGCGCGGTGCTTCTCGATGGCAATCCCCTGCATATGGACGAGCGCGAGATCAACGTGGTGAAGGGCGACGGCAAGTGCGCCTCGATCGCCGCCGCATCCATCGTTGCAAAGGTCGAGCGCGATGCCCTTATGTGCCGGTACGCCGAGCAATACCCCGAGTATGGTTTCGAAGCTTGCAAGGGCTACGCAAGCCCGGCGCATATCGAGGCCATCAAGCGCTATGGGCTGTGCCCGATTCATCGCGTCTCCTTCTGTCACGCCTTCGTGCAGGAGTCGCTGTTCTGAGGTCGCGATTTTCTGTTTTCGTCTACGCCGCGCTGAAGCCGCACCCCCGTTGGTGCGGCTTTTCGCTTTCAGGGGGCATCGTTCTTTAAGCCTGGTCAGGGTTATGTGCCGTTGCCTTGCAAGGTTTTCCGCTCCTTTGAGCAAGCCTCGCGTGGTTCGCGGCGATGGGTCTTGCGTGATTTATGTAGCCGCTGCGGCGCTTTCGGTCCCGCAATTTGAGGAGCGAATTGCAAGATTGGCGCAAATGCCGTGCAAGGTGGGAGCCGTAGGCTTTTCCCTGTCGTGAGAAAGGGGAACCCATGGAAGCAGCAGGATTCGTGTTCATGAAAGCGGAAGGGCCGAATCAGACGGACGAGCCGACGCAAAAGCAAGCGGAAGAGCAAGCGCAACAGCAAACGGAAAGTAGGGCGCAGAAACAAACCAAGGCGCAGGGGCGAGCGCGAAAGCAGACGAAAGCGCAAAAGCAAGGAGTTCGCAACCAGGCATACGGGAAACGCGGGGAGGATGCCGCCGCGCGGTATTTGGCAAGGCGTGGTTACGAGATCGTGGCGCGCAATTGGACCTGCCCCGCCGGCGAGGCGGACATTATCGCGCGCACCGATGACGCTATCGTGTTCGTTGAGGTCAAGACGCGCAAAGATGCGGAGATGGGCCTGCCCTCGGAGGCGGTTGATGCGCGCAAGCGCAAGAAGTACGAGGACATCGCGATGATGTTTTTGAGCGACTATGATGTGTGCGATGTCCGGGTGCGCTTCGACGTGGTTTCCCTGGTCCAAGTCGCCGAGGACCGTGCGCTCGTGCGCCATCATATCGACGCGTTCGGGGCGGCGTAGCGTGGCGACGCTGTGCCGTGTGCGCACGGCCACGTTGCGCGGCGTGGCGGCGGTGCCGGTCGATGTCGAGGTCTGCGTATCGAACGGTATGCCGGGATTTTCGGTGGTGGGCATGGCCGATGCCGCGGTGCAGGAATCGCGCGAGCGCGTACGCGCCGCCATCCGCGCCTGCGGGTTCACCATGCCGACGCAGAAGGTTGTGGTGAACCTCGCGCCGGGCTCGCTGCGCAAAACGGGGTCGGGATTCGATCTGCCCATCGCGGTGGGGCTTTTGTGCGCGACCGGGCAGGTCGATCGCCGCGCGTTCGAGGATTTGCTCGTCGTCGGCGAGCTGTCGCTGGAAGGCGCGGTTCGTCCGGTCGCGGGCATGCTCGCCTTCGCGCTTTGCGCCAAGCAGATGGGCCTGGCGTTGCTCGGCGGCGTCGAGCCGGGCGCACATCGCATCGAGGGGCTTGAGCGCAAAGTGATAGGCACGCTCGGCGAGCTGCATGGCGAGCGCCCGTCGTTTCCCGATCTTTCCCGCGCGGCCGGCTCCCAGCAGCCGCAGCCCCTTGATTTTCGGGATATCGCCGGGCACGACATGGCGAAACGTGCGCTGCAGATCGCCGCTGCCGGGTCGCATGGGGTGCTGATGATGGGGCCGCCGGGCTCGGGCAAGACCATGCTCGCTTCGCGCATTCCCTCCATCTTGCCACCGCTTTCGCGCGCAGAATCGCTGGAAACGGCCGTGATCTATTCGGTGACCGGGGGAGACATGACCAGTGCGCTCATGGGCGTTCGCCCGTTCTGCGCGCCGCATCACAGCGCGAGCTTGGCCGGGCTCGTCGGGGGAGGGTCCCCGCCGCGCCCCGGCTCCATATCGCTTGCGCACAACGGGGTGCTGTTCCTCGATGAACTTCCCGAATTCGCGCCCTCGGTCCTGCAGGGCATCCGCCAACCGATGGAATCGGGCGAGATGGTCATCACGCGCGCCGACGGCAACGTGGTGTTCCCGGCGCGCTTCATGCTCGTCGCCGCGGCGAACCCCTGCCCCTGCGGCTATTTCGGGGATCGGGAGCATGCCTGCACCTGCTCGCAGCATCGCATTGCGCAATACCAGGGACGAATTGGCGGGCCGGTGCTCGACCGCATCGACGTGCATATCGATGTCGCGCGCATACCGGCTAAGGAAGTGCTCTCCACCGGCAGCGGGACTTCGTCGGAAAAGCTGCGCGAAGGGGTGTTGGCTGCTCGCGAGTATGCGTCGTGGCGCCGTGCGCATACGGGCCTTGACGAGCGGGGAGCGCGAAGCGAAGCGCTCGTGCGCTCCTGCGACATGGACGCGTCCGATGCGGCATTCTTCGAGGAAATCGCCTGTGCGCGCAAGATGAGCGGGCGGGCCATCATGCGCACGCTTTCTCTTGCCCGCACCATCGCCGATATGGAATGCGCCGCGCGCGTTGGGCGCGATCACCTTTGCGAGGCCGTGAGCTTCCGTTTGCGTGACGAGGTGGGGCAATGAGCGGGCAGGGAAAGCAATTTCGCTCGACCGTTCCCGAGCAGGCCCTATACGGCCCGCGGTGCATCCTGCGCCCCGGTGATGGGCGGTTCCCGGATCAGCTTGCGTCCATCCCACGCCCGCCGAAGGCCCTGTATGTGGTGGGCGACCCGGCGGCGCTTGAGGCGGGGCTTGCGGTGGTTGGCGCCCGCAAGGCGACGCCGTACGGCATCGGGTGCGCGAGGCGGTTCGCCGACGCGGCGGCGCGCCGGGGCGTCTGCATCATTTCCGGCGGCGCGCGCGGCTGCGACGCGGCGGCGCATGAGGCCGCGTTGGCCGCGGGCGCAAGGACGGTCGTGTTTTTGGGAGGCGGCTGCGACAAGCCCTATCCGGCGGAGCATGCGGCCCTGTTCGAGCGCATCGCGAACAGCGGAGGCGCCGTGGTGTCCGAGCATCCTTGGGACGCGCCGCCCCTTCCGCAGCGTTTTCGCCTGCGCAACCGCCTGATTGCCGGCCTTGCGCGTGCGGTGCTCATCGTGGAGGCGGGGCTGCCTTCGGGCACGTTCTCAACGGCCGACGAGGCGCTTGCCGCCGGTCGCGACGTGCTGGTGGTGCCCGGCGCCATCACTTCGCCCGCCTCGCGCGGCGCCAACCGGCTGCTGTATCAGGGGGCTACGCCGGTGGTGGATGACGATTCGTTCGACGACGTGCTGTTTTCGCTGTTCGGCTGCTTGAAGCAGGAAACGTTTCAGCAAACGTGCCCAGCGGGGAAGGGCGCGGCGGGGCGTGGCGGGGCCGAGGTGCTCGACCCGCTTGCGGCTGCCCTGGCCGCGCAGCCCATGGGAATGGAGGAACTGTACGAGCTTGCGAAGCGGCATTGCGGCGAGGATGACCCGCGCAGCTGGCTTATGCGTCGCCTTGCCGCCGGCGAGCAGGCGGGCGCCTTCGCGCGGTATCCCGATGGGCGGTTCGGGCCGCCGTCGGGGGTGTGTTGAGTTGCGGCCGGTTGCGCTGCGCGCGGGTATGCCGGCCGAGCGCTCTGGTATGCTGAGGCGCATGGATACGAGAAAACAGGTGACTATCGTCGGCGCCGGCCTTGCGGGAAGCGAGGCCGCGCTGCAGCTTGCCGATCTGGGTATTTCAGTTCGGCTTATGGAAATGCGCCCGTGCGTGGAAACACCGGTGCACAAAAGTGACCGGTGCGCGGAGCTCGTGTGCTCGAACAGCCTGAAGAGCACCAAGCCCGAAAGCGCCGCCGGCATGCTCAAGGAAGAGCTCGCCCGTCTCGGCTCGCGGCTGTTCGCCGCGGCGCAGCGCTCGTCCGTCCCCGCCGGCGGCGCGCTTGCCGTCGATCGCGACGCGTTCTCCGGCGAGGTGACGCGGCGCATCGAGGCGCACCCGAACATCGAGCTTGTCCGCGGCGAGGTGAAAAGCCTCTCCGAAGTGCTTGGTGCGCCCGCCGCGGCGCCGGATGCCGTGGTGCTTGCGAGCGGTCCTCTGACGTCCGACGCCCTCGCTGCGTCGCTGGGGGAGCTCACCGGCTGCGACCATATGGCGTTCTACGACGCGGCGGCGCCCATCGTGAT
>CAVBAM010000082.1:0-6333 GCA_963593315.1 Candidatus Methanomethylophilaceae archaeon
TTCGAGGGCGTGACCCCCGAAGGGTTCACCCTGTTCTACAACGGCGAGCGCCTGGAGAAATCCGGCGTGAAGACGCCTGCAGACACCTGGTGGGGGCACGTCATCAAGGCGCTTAACGGCACGCTCCTGTCCGATAACGCCTGGTCGGGAAGCATGGTGGAAGGCGCGGGCTTCCCCGCCGCCTGCAGCGCCCGGCGCGCGCGGGCAATCCTTGGGTCGGATGGCGCCCAGCCCGACGTCGTGCTCGTGTTCATCGGGATCAACGACTACGGCTGGGGCGGTGCCGCCAACCAGGCGGCGGGAAGGAGCCACGCGATGCCGCGCTGCGTCGACCTCGCGTCCGTGCCCGAGCGCGTCGCAGGCACGGCCCCGGAAAACGCGGCGAAACTGTTCGGCGCGGCCTATCGGGAAATGCTCGGCCATATCAGGGAAGCGGCCCCGCAGGCGCTCGTGTACTGCATCACGCTGCTGCCCGGGCGCACGCAGGGGCTTGACCATGCGGAGTTCGCCTATCGCCTGCGCGGCGTTCATCTGGACGAATACAACGATGCCATCCGCAGCGCGGCAGCGGATGCCGGCTGCCGCGTCGTCGACGTACGCGCGTTCGGCCGCGACTACGACTCGCTTGAGGCGACGCACCCGACGGCGCTTGGCATGCGGCAGTTCGCCAGCATGGTCGTGCGCGGAATGCAGCAAGCCGACGAACAAGCCGGCGGAGGCGCAACGGCCGGGGCGCATCCCGAAGAGGCCAACTCCGCCCTCGACCTGGCGAATTTCTGCGGAGCGCCCCGAAGCGAGGAGGCCTGCGAGCACGCAAGCTGCATCGGTTGCCCCCACGCGGCAAACACCGGCAACCAGTGGCTCTGCCGCTGCTTGAAGTAGGCGCCCGCAGAACGGGACCTATTTGACCAGCTGGATCTTCTCCACGTCCTCGCGCGAGGTTTCACGGTAGAGCACCACGCGCTTGCCGATGACCTGCACCAGCTCGGCTGAGGCTTCGTCGGCGATCTGGCGGCCGGCGTCGGCGGCCTGGCTGCCCGTCTCGCACAGCACGCTCACCTTGATGAGCTCGTGCGCCTCAAGACCCTCGTTGACCTGCTTGACGATGTTGGCGGTCACGCCTTCCTTGCCGACGATGACGGTGGGCTTGATGTTGTTCGCAAGGCTGCGAAGCTGACGGATCTGCTTGCCGGTGATGGCCATGTATCGCTCGTTTCTTCTCGGCCCGGATTCACCAGGCATGCTCTATGGTTTCGCTATTCTACAACGTCGGCGGTCGCGCCATTCGCGCCTGCACGAAGATTCCGGTCACGCCTGACCGCCGCCCGGGCATACGCGAAGGCAATGACGCACCCGGCTGCCGCGATGACCGTCGCCACGACCATCGCCAGGGCGAACCCCTGCGCCAAGGCCACGCCCGCATCGGCGCCGGCGGCCAGGGCACCAGCCTGCCCCGTCGAGAGGATTCCCGTATACAAAGACGGCCCAATCACGGCTGCCACCTGCACCAACGTGGTAGAGATAGCAACACCGAAGGGGTTCATCTCCTGCGGCAGGGTGCGCAAGCCGGCGGTTTGCGACGGGCTGAAGATGAAACCGGTCCCGCACGTCACCAGCAGGGCCGCGACGAACATCACCGGCAGCGAAAGCGTCGGGGCGAGCAGCGCCATCAGGGCAAAGCCGACGGCAATGGCACCGAAGCCCGCCGGCAGCAGCGGCCATTCCCCGCGGCCATCCATGATGCGCCCGCCTATTAAGGTGCAACCCGCGTTGCCGAGCACCGGGACGAGCATGATAAGACCCGCGAAAAGGGCCGACAGCCCCGCGCCGCCTTCGAAATACAGCGGCAACAGCACGCTGCAGCTGAAACTGCCCATCATGGCGATGGTCGTCAGAATGGTCGAGGGCCAGAACGCGCGCGAACGCATGGGCGAAAGGTCGATAAGCGGATGAGCGCAACGCAGCTGACGCAGCACGAACCACACCGCCGACGCCGCCGCAACGGCAAGCGACGCAACCGCGACGAGCGCATCGATCGTCAGATCGACCAGGCCCAAGCTCAAGGCACACAGAAACACACCCGAAAGCACCACCGACAGCGCGTCCAAATGCGCCGGCGAGAATCCGAGATTTTTCACCACGAACGCGGCCGCAACCGCAAGCAACACCATTGCAGCGGCGGAAACCGCGAACACCGTATGCCAACCGCACGCCGTCACCAGCGCGCCGCACACCACGGGCGCCACCGCGGGCCCGATGGTGATCATGCACCCGCCGACGGCCAGGTAGGTGCCCATTTTTTCCTTCGGGGTGACCAGCAGCACCGTGTTCATCATGATGGGGATGAACATGCCCGCGCCCACCGCCTGCACCAGGCGCGCGGCCATGAGCAGGCCGAAGTTCGGCGCGAACAGCCCCATCACCGACCCAACCAACGTGAACGCGGCGGCGATGAAGTACAGCAGCCGCAGCTGGAAACGCCGATAGAGGAACGCCATGCACATCACCATGACGGTCGCCACGATCATGTAGCCCGTGACGAGCCACTGCGCGGTAACCGAGTCGATGGCGTAGTCGGCCATGATGTCCACCAGCGCCATATTCATGATGTTCTCGTTGAAGCCCGCCAGAAACGCGCTGCCGTACAGCACCACCAACAGCAGCGCCGGCGCCGCCGGAGCCCCCGAAGCGGCCCTCGAAACGTTTTCGCTCTTTCCCATTTCCGCACCTTTCGCAAACTCATGCCTTCATAACCGGCGACAACCGCGAACGTGCGGCAACCGCCGCGCCGCACGAGGCGGCAGGCTGCAAAACCGCGCGGCGAAAAGCCGTCGGCACGCGACCCCTAACGTTCAAGTTGTGACCGAAACCCCAGCAAACTGGCGCATGCGGATGCAGGAAGCACGAATGCACGGCTTAAAGGCACGCTTACCTGGGTATGTCGGCGTATTGTAGCGAATGCGCGGGCGTCATGCGTCCAAGCCCGGAAAACCTTCATCAACGGAAACGCGAACGCGCGAAAGCCCGGGCCGTGCACGGTCCGGGCTTTCGCGCTCCCCCAGCCGGAGAAAGGAACGGCCGGGGCAAGTTGGCAGAGCGCCCTCCTACGAAGAGGGATGCATCAGCGGAGGGCGCTTACCTTTCGGAATGGTTGAAACGATTTCGATGCGGCTACTTCTCGTTGGGCGCCAGCTGGGCCTTCTGACCCGCCTTCGCCACGACCGGCATGGTGATGGCGTTGGCCGGGCAGGCCTCGACGCAGGCATGGCAACGCATGCAGTCGGCCAACGTGCGCTCGCCGTATTCGGGATGGCGCAGGTTGATGTCGGCCTCGCACACCATGGCGCAGCGGCTGCACGGCGTGCCCTTGGAGGTTTCCAGGCACTTGGAGTCGTCGATGACGGGCTTCCACGTGCGGCTGAAGCGGCTCATCAGATTCATAAGGCCGGCCATCGGGCAGAAGCGCGTGCACCACTTGCGCAAAAACACCAGCTCGATGATCAGCATCAGCGGGATGAGGATGACCGACCACGTCATGTCGGCGTTGGCGAACAGGCGCCAGAACACCAGCACGGTGGCGAACGTCAGGCCGATCGGGCATACCAGGCAGAACACCGGGAAGCCGAAGATGGCGGTGGACAGCAGCGCGCCGCCGAGCACGTAGTGGCGCGAGTCGAGCTTCTGGCGCTTCTCCTTGCAGGCACTGCAGCTTCCGCAGTCGCCGCCTTTGCCACCGCAGCCCAGCTCGAAGCGGGCGATGTCGATGGCCTCGTCATGCTTGGCCTTCTCCAGGGCCTTGCGCTTCTTGGGAGAGCGGAAGAACTCGCGGATCTTGCCGATCATCGGCACGGGGCAGATCCAGCCGCAGAACGCGCGGCCCAGCAAAAACACCAGCAGGGCCATGATGATGATGGAGAACACCGCGCGGGGCACCAAGGTCTTGGTGGCCAGCATGGTGGTGAAGGCGCCGAGCGGGCACAGGGCGCTGAACGAATCCCAGCCGAAGCCCGAAAGCGTGCCCATGTTCACGCCGGCGATCAGGCAGATCGCCAAAATGCAGAACACCGCCGCGGCAACGATGGTGCGAATCTTGCTCAGTTTCATGGCAACCCCCTTACAGCGACGAAATCGGACGGACGACGATGGCCTTCTCCGTGGCACCGGCCACGATGGAGCCCTGGGACAGCGACACGCACACGCTCTCGCAGGCGCCGCAACCGACGCACTTGTCGCCGACGACGTAGGGATGCGGGCTGTAGCCGTTGCCGTCCAGGCCGATGGCCTCGTAGCCCGCCTCGTTGCAGGCGTCATAGCAGAAGTGGCAGCCCGTGTCGCGGAAGGCCAGGCACGTCTTCTGGTCGATGGTCGCCAGGCCGATGATGGTGTTGTGCGCGTCGGAACCCTCGGGCAGCGCGAGTGCGCCGGTCGGGCAGGTCTTCACGCACAGCGGCTCGCCGCCGTTCTCCTCGGCGCAGAAGTCGCAGTAATTGGTGTCGAAGGAAAGCGCCGGGCTGCGCATGCCCAGAAGGCCGTCCTCGATGCGCGCCGGGTAGATGACCTTGCGCGGACAGGCCTCGTAGCACTTTTCGCAACGGATGCAGGCGTTGACCAGGTGCGCCTCGTCTTGGCCTCCCGGCGGGCGGTTCAGCGGATTGTGCCCGACGTAGCGCAGCGCGCCAAGCCCAAGCAGTGCCGCGGTGCTGCCGACGCCGATGACCAGCGAGCGGCGCGACACGCTCATGGGTTCCTTCGCCTTCTTCTTGGACGGTTCGCCTGGCGCTTCGGGCGCGCCGGCGCTTGACGAGGCAGCCGGGGCGGCATCGACCGTCGCGGCGCCCACCTCCTCCTTTTTCTCCTCACTCATGAAAAGACCCCTCTTCTCGTCTTGCAAATCCTCTATCACGCAAACAAGGCCCGCGAGCGGGCCGTTGAAAACGCGTATATGAGGGGGCTTGGGTTGCCAGAAGCAGAGGCGATAACGAAAGCCCCCTCCAACACGCTTTTTCAATCACGGCGACCGGCCGACCAGTACCGGTCGTCGCGTTCGGTGGCGGGACGCCCGGGGTAGCCCCCGGAGCACGACCCGCCGCCGTCGATTACAGCTGGTACAGCGCGAAGATGCGCAGGCAGACCAGGTAGAGCAGGACGCGCCAGATGATGCCGCCCGCCATGCAGGTAACCGTAGCGGCAACCGCATAGCCCGTCAGCTGCGTGCCTTCCTTGGCACGAGCCAGATAGGCGAGCACCGCCGGGACGATGATGCCTACGATGATGGCGCCGAGCCAGAACAGCGGGGCGTTCGAGCCGGCGATCAAGCTGCCAACGATGCCCTCACGGTCGACCATCGGCACGTCGGGAAGCGTCGGGTCGAAGTAGTACGACACGCTTGCCGAGTACAGGCCGGCGGAGCCGTTGATGATGAACGCGTAGACGAGCACCACCAGAAGCTGCAGCACGCCGCCGCCGAGGATGAGCTTGAACAGCAGGTCCTTGGCGTCATCGGCACCCGTGGCGGATGCGATGATCAGCGATGCCAGGCTGCCCATGAACACCGTGTTCACCAGATAGTACACGATGAGCATCGGGGTGTTCCAGGTGGGCAGAGCCTCCATCAGGTAGGAGTCACCGGTGACGGCAGGCAGGGCCAGGCCGACGATGATGGCGATAACGCCGCACCACTTGGGCGCCTCTCCCGTTTCGCTGCGGCGCAGGAACAGGAAGAACAGCACGATCGCGATGAACTCGAACACGCAGCCCCACAGCTCGAGCGTGATGCCCGAGACGCCGAAGCCGTTGCCGGCGAGCAGCGCGCCGAACGCGTTGAAGATGCGCTCCCAGTGCTGCAGATGCATGAACACGGAGATGCCGCCGATGACCAGGGTCACCAGTGCCGCGATGAGCGACACCATCTGCATCTTCTTGCCCTTGCCGAGCACGGTGAGCAAGCCCTGCGCAGCCAGGATGCCGCCCGAGAGGCACAGGAAGAACGTGAAGAGAACTAGAGGCCATTCAGGATTCATGAGTCTACTCCCTCCACTTTCGACCCTCGCGGAGCAGGAACATCAGCTTGGGCTTGTTGCCTGCATCCTTGAGATGATGGATATCGTTTTCAGTGTACGCCTCGACGTAGTCCTTGAGCTTGACGCGGGTCTTGGTCATCTCGTCGTACTGGCAACCCGGGCGGTCCGGATGCGCCGGGCCCTCGAAGTTGTCGACGCCCTTGTCGAGGTCACCGAAGAAGCGGGCGCGGGCGCCGCACTGGGCGACGCACTGAGGCAGCTCGCCTTGGCTGATGCGCTGCTCGCACATGGTGCACTTCTCGACGACGCGCTC
>CAVBAM010000083.1:0-6252 GCA_963593315.1 Candidatus Methanomethylophilaceae archaeon
GGCGATAGGCGGCGAGCTTTTAAATGCCGCCGGTCGCGTGGGAGACGCTCGCAATTCCTTCTCGCAGCGCGCGGCTAGCGGGCTGAATCGCGTGCAGCGTTCCCTGCCGTTTCTCTCGGCCGCGGCCGCCGCCGCGGTGGCGTCATCGAATGCGCGGGGTGCTTCGTCGTACGTGGCGCTTGCCGTGTCGGTGCCCGCGAAGGCCTCCGATATCACGCTTCCCGATGATGGCGGGGCGGGGCGACGGGCGCTCGATTCCGCAAATGGGCAGGCGGATGCCATCCGCGAAGCTGCGCAGCAGGCCGACCGTGCCGTCCAGGAGGCGAACGAGGCCAAGCGGCGCGCCTTCGAGCACGATTGCGGGGCGCGGCCGGCGTATTGCATGTCCGAGCGGGCCGAGGCTCTTTCCGGCCTTTCGGGGTCGGAAAACCCCCTGTATTCGAGCGTGGACGCCTGGTCGTTCTCGGTGGCGCTGGAACGGGCGAGGAACTACTACGCCGCGCGCCTGGAGGCCGAGCGGCCCCAAGGGGACTCCATGGACGAGCAGGTGCGCTCGCAGATGCGCAAGCGCCTGTACGCCTTCGCCTGCAAGGAGCTTGCGCACGGGTACGTGCATGAGGATTCGGATTCCTTCGACGCGTATTTCCCCAGCCTTCCCCGCAACACCGAGCAGATGAAGGAGACCTCGCTGTTCACCGAGCAGGTGTATCCCTGCACGCAGGACGAGGAGGGGCGCATCGTCATGCACGCCTGGCAAGGATGCCCGCTTGTGGACGAGGTTGCCTGGATGGGGTCGATCGAGGAGATGACGAACGCGTCGTATGCCGAATGCGGAGCATGTCATTTCACGGCTTCGAGCATGGGCGAGGTCGCCAGCGCGTCTTCGGTCATCGACAACGGCTTCGAGTATCACTACGCCATCGTCGCCGATGCCGCGCGCGACTACGGACAGGCACTCGATTGCGCCCGCCCCGCTTCGCGAGAGGTGCGCGAGCGCGCGTCATCGGTCTTCGACGAGGTGGGCAGTGCCCTCTCGCAAGCGGGCGGGATGCGCATCGATGCGAACCCCCCTGGGAGCAAAGGTGTGGTGGTGCTTGTGTCAAGCGTGGGCGCCGATGCGCCAACAACCGGTTTCGAGTCGACGTTCGTGCAGGTGACGGGCTCGTTGGGCACGCGGGTGGCGGTTTCGTCCGCGACGTTGGTGGCCGATCCCTCGGGAGAAGGGGAAAACGTGCTCACCTCGGTGCTCGACGGCCTGAAACCTGCGGGAGGCGCGCTCGTGGGCGCGTCGGGTGTGGTTCTGTCGTGCTGGTCCGGGCTTCTGGGCGTCTATGCGCGGGGTCAGGACGCCTTGCGCGACGTCGTTCGATCGGCGCTCGACGGCCTGCCGCTCGTCGGCGCAACCGGATTGGGGGATTGGGCGGCCGACGCGCTCGAATCGGCGATCGGCGCAGCCGGTCTGGAACCTGCGAACCTCGACGCCTTGCGCCCGGTGCTGGTGAATTCGGCCCACGTGGCCGCCGCGGATGAGAATCAGGCGGCCTGTGCCCGTCTCGTCGAGCTCAAGCGGGCGGCGGTTGAGCATCCGCTGGCCTCCAACGATGCCTTCACCGCCGTGGTCGGTGCGACCGAGCAATCCGTGCTTGAGCGGATCGATGCCGCGGGGGATTCGGTCGAGGTGGCGACGATGGACATCGAGGGGACCGAGGTTCCGGTGACGGTTGCGTTGCCGCCGTGTGCGAAGGACTTCTCGAAAGGGGTCGTCGAACGCATTGCCGAGACGTTGCTTTCCGTGCGTTCGAGCGTCACGGGGGTGCGGGCATGGGATTGATGCGCGCATGCGGCCCTGGCGTTTGGGCTCGAAAGGGCGAGCGGGGCCAGATGACCATCGAATTCGTGGTCGCCCTGCCCGCGATGATCGTCATCGCCGCCATCGCGGTGAACGCGCTGTCGTTTTTCGCCAGCTGCGCCGCTTTCGATGGGGATTTCCGCGACCTCGTTCGCGTCCACGCCACCTCGCCGGCCTACGGCCAGGACAGCGCGGCGAGCGCGGACGCGGTTGAGCAGGCCCTTGCTGCGACGCTTTCGCAGGACAACCTGCAGGCCTATGTGCAGGTGCGTTCGGTTGCCGGCGGGCATAGGGCCTATTCGGCGACGCTGGAGTACGCCCCGACGCTTTTCGGGTTGGGGCTTAAGGACGAGGTGCTCGGCGTTTCGATGCCCAAGCTCGTCCATAGCGAGGAGTTGGTGGTGGATAGCTACAAGCCGGGGGTGTTGTTTTGATGAGGGCCGGAAGAAGGGAAATGGCGCGCGCCGGCGCCCGGGGCGTTGCGGGGATTCGGCATCGCCGTTGCGTTGCTGCGGGGCTTTTGGTCGCTTGCCTGGTCCTGGCGACGGCCGCAAGCGGCGCCATCGAGCGCGCCTCGCCGCGCCCGGCATCGCCCGGTGCGTCGGGCGCGATCGAGCAAGCCGGGTTTTCGGCCGTTATGGGCGCCTCGGACGCGGCGGCCTATGCGGTGGGGGCCGATGTCGCGTCTTCGGCGTTTTCCGGGGAGCTTCCGACGCTTGTCGGCGAGGAGGACGTGCTTTTGGACGAGGCTTCGTCGATCGTCGCCTATCTGACGTGGGGCACCGCAAAGACGGCTGCGTCGGATCTGGGTGCGCGCATGGAGTCGTGCGGCTGGGCACGTGTGAGTAGCGGCAGCGAGGCATTCGAGACGTTCAGGAAGGAAGGAGGAACGTATAGATGGGCTTTTGCAGCATACGCCGAAATAGGGGGTCGGGTGCGCGTGACCATCCAGTGCGCGTGAAGGCAGGTCGGGAAGGGGTTTGTGCGCCTGAGGTGCCGCCTGCGGCTGAGGGTCGGGCGCGGGTGAAGCTGGCCGGCCGTTTCGCCGACCGCGTCCGAGGCCTGCTCGGCACGAAGGCCGACGGTGCGACGCTTGTTCTCATGCCCTGCAACGACGTGCACACCTGGGGGATGTCGTATCCGATAGATGTCGCGTTCGTGTCGCGGGAAGGCGAGGTCATAGCGACGTATGAGGATGTCGGCCCGGGAAGACGGATGAGGTGCGGCCGTGCGGTCGCGGTTTTGGAAAGATGTTCGAGATGCGCAGGTGCGTGGTTCGCCGTGGGCGACCGCGTGTCCGTCGTGCGCAGCGGAGGTGAATGCTCATGAAGGAATGTCCGGTTTGCAAGGCGATCGCGTTCGATGACGCACAGGTGTGTTACGGCTGCCTGCATCGATTCGAGCCGGGGGAGGGCGCGATGAGCGCCGTTGGGAATCTAGGTCAAGGCGGTGATTCCGGTTCCGCGGATGCGGCGCAGGCGATCCCGCTTGCCCCGCAGGGTGTTGCCCATACGCCGGAACCGATGGTTGCGCAGGCCTCGCTTGACGGCGCGGCGCCGCCCCAGCCCCGGCCCGCGTCCCCTTCAGTTTCTCAAACACCTGTGCCCGCCACCCAGTCGGTTTCCCTGAGCGTGCCCGCTTCCGACATCGTCTTGCGCATCGAGGTGGTGGGTGCCGCGATGGATGTCGGTGCGGCCGGGGAATCCTCGACGGATTCGCGCCTTACCGCGGAGCAGGCCTGCGAGCTTCTGCGTCGATCGGGCGCTTACCGCAGGCCGGCCACGTCTTGCCCGGCCGAGGAGCGGCGAGGGGCCTCGGCCGGGCATAAGGCGCAGGGATGCGCACCCGCCCGGGAGCGGGCGCGTCATGCGGCGAGGGATGAGCGCCAGGTCGTGGTCGCGTGAGCGGCTTCGCGGCAATGATCGCGGCCGCGTCGGTTTTCGCGGGCGCGATTGCCGGGGCCTTTGCCGCGCCGAAGGCGGCGAGCGTTCTTCTGGCGAGGTCGTACAGACGTTCCCGCAGATGGTGGTGGGAGTCGCGTTCGGATTACGAGGAGTATCTGAAGCGGCATCCGGGCCGCACCGTCTCGGCGAGGGATCCCGGGCAGGCGGGTGCGTTGGGAGCGTGGCTGGCTGACGTTAATGCCGCGATCCGCCGGCGCACCATCACCAGGGAGCGCGCGGAGTCTCTGCCGCAGGTGGGAATCGACCCCGGGACACTGGACGGCCTGCTTTCCGAAAGCGATCAGGAGCGGCGTTGCGCATTTTCCCCGACGCTTGGCTGGCGTGTGGGTTTAGGCGTGGTTTTGGCTGCATGGTTCACGGGCGTGGCGTTTTGCGGGCTTTCGACTCCCGCGGCGCTGCTGCTCGCTATCGGCGGCGTCGTGATGGCGACGGCGGTGGTGTGCGACATGCGGGCGCGCATCATCCCGCTGGAGTGCTGCTGCGCCCTAGGCCTTATCGGTGTGGCGTTCCAGGCATTGCTTGCGGGCGTGCAGGGCGTTGCTATAGGCGCCCTGGCGGCGGGCGTGGTGTTCGCGGTAAGTGTGGCGGTGAACCGTTTTGTGTCGAGGGGAGCCTGCCCTATCGGGTTCGGCGACGTCCGTTGCATGGCGGCGCTGTCCCTTGCCAGCGGGAGCGGTGTTTTGGCGGGAGCGGCGGCGTGCTATGCGCTTGCCGCCGTGGTTTCGGCAGGTGGACTGGTTCTTCGAAAGCTCGGCCTTAAGGACGGCCTGCCCATGGCGCCGTTTCTGACGCTGTGGTTCGCGGTCGGCACGCTGGCTTGCCGTTAGACGGATGAGCTTGAAGGGGGGTGATGCTTGCCGAAAGACAAGACTTGCACACGAGCTGGACAAATGTGAAGAAAAGGGAACCTAGGAGGAACACATGGAAAATCGTATGAGCGAAATGGGCAGCATGGTGCGTGCGTGGGCGCTGGCCGGCGAAGAGGACGGCGGCTCCGAGATCGTGCAGGTCGTCATCGTGCTCGGCTTCGCGGTCGGCTTAGGCGCGGCGCTTTTGATCCTGCAGGGGCAGATCAACGACGCGATCAAGAGCGCCGGAACGTCGATCACGTCGATGTTCAAGAGCATAACGGCGAATTCCGTTCCGAAATAAATGATGCGCCGCATACATGCGGCGGCGCGCGGGCGCGATGAGGCGGGGAGCAGCGTCATCGTGTTCGTGATGACGCTGCCGCTTCTCTTGTTGTTTCTTTGCGCCTTGATCGACTTCGGTCGGGTGGTGTTCATGCAGATGGCGGTCGACGACGCGGCTCAGGCCGCATGCCGGCAGGCGTGCGAGGGCACCTCGGCGGGCGATAGCGCGGCGCTTGCCCAGGCAACGGCCGAGCGGGCGGTTTCGGAGGCGCTGCGTGGCGACGGGGCTTCGGTTTCGGCGCAGACTCAGGCAAGCGTCGGTGCTCCCGAGCGCGTTGAGTATGCTCGCCGGCGCTACGATCCGCAAGCGCGCAGCTTTATTGAGATTCCCTCGGGCGTCGACTCCAGAACGGTCAAGGTTGCCGTGAGGGCGCAGGTCGTTTGCCTGACGCCGGTTGGCTTGGCCGCGGCGCGGGCGGCCGGCGAAGACGGGGGCTTTCGCGTTGAGGCTGAAGCTGCCGGCGTCGCTTGGATAGCGCAGAAGGGGTGATCGGTATGCAGGGATCGGAACGCGGGAGCGAGGTCGTCCAGTTCGTTATCGTCGTCCCTCTGTTTTTAGCCTTGCTGTTCTCGTGCGTGCAGGTCGCCTGCACGGTGTTTTCCACCCAGCTCGTCTCGTCGGAAATCGTGCAGGCGTGCCTGCAGATGGACACCGCCGGCCTTGCCGTCGCACCTAATAAGGAGGAGTTCGTGAGAGCGCAGATCATAGGGTCGGCGACGCAGCTTGTCGAGGAAAACCTCGTCGTGCGCAATGTGGCGGTCGCTTCCAGGAAGGCGACGGCGGCGCGCGAGGCGGCCGGCGGAGAGACGCTCTCGTCGAATACGAGGGGCAGCGATTTTTCCTGCGACGTCTCCTATCGGGTGCCGGGAATCTTTTCCTGTGTCGGTTTGCCGCAGACGCTGTCGCGCCATGTGGTGTGGACGAGCGTGGACGAGCGCGTGATCGAGGCGAGGGCGTCATGAGGCGGCCTTGTCGCGGAGAAGCGGGCAATATGGCGCCGCTGGCCGTGGTTTCGGCCATCGTCTTGATATCCGTTTTGTCGTTCGGCATCGACCAGGGCATTGCGTATGCCGCCAAAGACCGCCAGGTTCAGGCGCTCGATGCCGCTCGACGGGCGTGCATGGACCCGGCGGGCGCCTTGCCGGCGAAGTTCGCCGAAGAGCCCGGGCGAGAGATTGCGGAGCTTGCGGTGGGGGCGATCAGACGGCAAGGCGTTTCGGGAGACGTCGCGGTGTGGTTTTACGA
>CAVBAM010000084.1:0-6245 GCA_963593315.1 Candidatus Methanomethylophilaceae archaeon
CAGTCGGCCGACAAGGTGATCGAGAAGCTGGCGCACGACGCGCGCTTGCGCCAGGTGGAGTGCCTGGTGGTCACGTCCGACGCCACCATCCAGGACACCGTGTTCGGTTTCGGCATCGACCGCATGTCCGCGAACGGCTTTTCCCGCGAAGTGGGCACCTACTACGAGGAAGCGCGCCTCGACGAAACGCCGAAAGTCGCGAAGAAGCGCACGCTGGCCGACCGCATCGATCCCGATGTGCGCGCCAAGCTCATAGCCCTGCGCGACGGGAAGTAGTTCCAACAACGTCACCCAAGAGCAAAAAAGCGGGGTGCCGGGCTCTTTCGAGCTGCGGTACCCCGCTTGCGTTAGGCGGGCCATTGCGGGCCCGCCTTATGCTTTCAACCTTATGGGTTTGCGCGCTGGGCATGCAAACCCATGCAGCCTTTAGCGGCAGACGATGTCGACCGGGACGTCGAGGATCTTCGCCACCTTCAGGATGGTGTCGGTGTGGCTGCCGAGCGCGGCGGCCATGTGGTGCGTCGGGCCGGTCTCGTTCCAGCGGTTCATGAATTCGCGGGCGCCGATGGAGAACTTCATGCGCATGTTGGTGTCGCCGAAGGTGAAGATGGGGCCCTCGACGTTCTCGCCCTCAGCCACGACGAACTTGAAGTTGCCGTCGCCGTCCTGCGTGATGCCCAGGTAAGTGACCGTGCCCAGGCCCGGGTAGAACTGGGTGAGGTAGCCGCCGCCGGTCTTGCCGTGGAACACCGGCACCACCTTCAGCGTGGGCTTCTTCGCCGTGGAGATGTCGGCGTCGCCCGAGCCGGAGTGGCCGATGATGACGACGTCCTCGGGGAAGTCGATGGAGTACATCTCGGAGAGCTGGCCGGTGCCGGCGATGGTCTTCAAGATGCTCATGGCCACGGCGACCTTCATATCGCCCTCGACGGCGCAGGAAGTGCCCTGCTTGATGAGCATGGAGAACGCGGGGATGAGCATGGAGTCGAGCACGCCCGCCTGGCCCTGCGCATAGCCGTCGTAGTGGCTGGCGACCAGGCCGATCTCCTCGTCGCGCACCCACTGCTCGAAGGCCACGACGTACTTGGCCATGTCCTGGATGGGCTTGTCGGAAACCGCGGCACCGCCCTCGATGTCGAAGGTGTCGATGATTTCGGCGGCCTTGGCGTCGATGGCGGCCTGGTCGTCGATGTCGTCGGCGATGGCCCACATCTTCTCCCAGTCGAACTGCTTGGTGTACAGGCCCATGCGGTTATACAGGTTGGTCTCGTCGATGTAGAGGTCCATCATGCCGGGGTAGGGGCGGCCGATCTGCGCGATGTTCGTGCGGCGCAGGCGACGGCGGACCTGGGCGGCGGTGCACCACTGCTCGAGCTGCTCGGCAACCTCGGGGTCGCCGCCCTCGACAACGCCGGTGATGACGGCGTGACGCTTGCCGGCACGGTTCAGGTCGGCAACCACCTCGCCGGGGGCGCCGCAAGCATATAGCTCGCCGAGCCAGATCGGGATGTCGGTGTTGGCGTAGTCGGGCTGGGCCTTCTTCTGCACGTTGACCACCACGACGGGCACGTTCAAATCGCGCACGACAGGCAGCACGTTGTAGCTGGTGGCGTAGGTGAGCATCTGCAGGATGACCAGGTCGACGTCCTCGGCGCGGAACTTGTCGCCTGCGGCCTGGGCCTGCTCTTTCGTGGTGATCATGCCGCCGTCGATGATGTCGACGGTGGTGGGAAGCGTCTTCTTGAAGGCTTCGTACTGGCCTTCGAATTCGGGTACCAGCTGCGGGAACTGCGGAAGGTACGCGCCAAGTGCGATTGAGAAAACGCCGACCTTGGCTTTGGTCTCTACGAGCATGTGCTCCTCCTTCGATGATACGCGGCTGCGTTTGCGCCCGTAAGGCGTGATGCGCTCGCATCAATTCAGCCGCACCGAGGAAATAGTACCACTGTTGACGCGTCCGCCGGGGCGCGCAGGAAGTCGGCACATGCGATGACCAAGCGGGTAGGGATAACGCGGGCGTGCGACTTGGCGTCTGCGGGATTGCGACCTCGCGAACTCCGGTCGTCGCGGTTTCGCGCGGCTACCCTAGCGCCTCTCCCCGACGCAGCGCGAAACGACCGAGACGACCTGCGCGATATCAATCGGTTTCGGCAAATGCGCGTTCATGCCGGCGGCAAGGCAGCGCTGCTCATCTTCCACGAACGCGTTGGCCGTCATGGCGATGATGGGGATGCTCGCGGCGTCGGGGCGCGAGCAGGCGCGGATGGCGTGAGCGGACTCGATGCCGTTCATGGTGGGCATCATGACGTCCATGAGGATGGCGTCGATGGACCCGACGGGGCTTTCCTGGAAGGCCTTGAGCGCCTGCGCGCCGTCGCGCGCCGTGAGCACCGTGGCGCCTTGATCTTCCAGAAGCGTTTTCGCAACCTCGATGTTCAGCTCGTTGTCCTCGGCCAAAAGAAGGCGCAGCCCCTTGATGCTCCCGGTGCCGTCCTCGGGCTGTGCGCTTTCCGCCTGGGGCGCGTCGGCAACCTCGAAAGGAATCGTCACGACGAAGGTGCTGCCGCTGCCCTCGACGCTGCTCACTTCGATGGTGCCGCCCATCTTGTCCACGAGTTTCTTCACGATCGACATGCCCAACCCCGTGCCCTGGTAGGACGTGCGCGCGGCGGGGGCGTTTTCCTGCACGAACGGCTCGAAAATGCGCTCGAGGAATTCCGGGCTCATGCCGATGCCCGTGTCCGAGATCGTCCAGCGGTATTCCACGTGCTCGCCGTCGTTTCGCAGGCATTCGACCGAGGTGGTCACCGAGCCGCCGGGCTTGTTGTACTTCACGCAGTTGCTATAGATGTTGAGGAATATCTGGCGCAGGTGAAGCGGGCTGGTGAGGACGTAGCGCACGGGAAGGTCCATCTCGCCGATTTTCATCGTCTGGCCTTCTTGCTCGACCTTGGCGGTGAGCATGGTGGAGATGGTGCGCGACACCTCGTTGAGGTCGCAGGGCTCGTGGGCGAGCTCGATGGCATCGTCGTCGAGCTTGCTCATCTGCAGTACGTCGTTGATGAGCGACAGCAGGTGGTTGGCGGCTATGCTCATCTTCTCCTGGTTGGCGCGCACGAGCTCGGTGTCGTCGGCGTGCGTCTTGTTGATCTTCAATAGGCCGATGATGCCGTTGAGCGGCGTGCGGATATCGTGGCTCATGCGGCTTAGAAAATCGGATTTCGAAGCGTTCGCGCGCTCAGCCTCCAGCTTTGCGGCCCGCAGCGCCTCCATTTGCTCGATTTCCGTGCGTTCCAGATAGCCGACGTCGCGCATGCCGATGACGACGCGATGGGGGTTGTCCTCGTCAAGCCGGATGATGTGCAGCTCGACGGCCGACGAGGTGCCGTCTTCGAGTTCGAAATGGTAGCGGCGGGTGATGCTTACGCGTCGGGAGATGGTCTCGCGGAGATTCTCGCGGTTCAGCTCGCCGAGGAAGCGTTCCCGTTCGTCGGGCACGATGAACGTTTTCACGTACAGGCTGATGACGTCGTTGAGGGGAAGGCGGCGGCTTAAGGCGTCCGCGGGGACGGTGAAAATGTAGTCGGGGTCGAGCTTGACGACGGAGATGGTGTTCTCGTCGAGGTCGGCGAGCAGGATGGAAAGGTAATCCTCGCCAAGCGCCTGGGTGACCGACTTGCTCTGCATCAGCTCGTTGCGGGCGCTCTCGACGTCCGCGAGCGCCTTCTTGAGCGTGACGTTTTCCTTTTCGGCGACAAGGCCTCGCTGAAGCACCGAGGATTGGTAGAGGTAGTAATAGAACAGCGTGCTGTACACCATGGCGGTATGCCCGATGCCTTCCACGTTGAGCAGCGTTTGGGCCATCATGGTGGCAATTTGGTAGGCGACGATGAGCACGAGGATGCCGGCGTCGAAGTACTCCCATTCCTTATGCTTGTTCAGGAGAATGGCCACGGCCGCGACGAGGTACGCGAGCACGCACACGATGGGGAGCATCCCGAGCGGTCCGCGGACGAAGATGTTGGCGTCGTCGAATCGGTACACGATGTCGGTGAAGAAGACCGAGAAACCGGCAAGGACGCTGAGGACCAGCGGAGTGGCGAGCGCCACGTTGGCCAGGACCGAGCGCTTCTTCGGCAGAAGCATGGCGATTAGCAGGAAGAGGACGAGCGCGCGGAGGGTATAGCCTGCGGCGCTGGCCAGGCAACGCCAGATCGTGCAGTAATCGAGCATGCCGAAGTAGGTTTCCAGGTTGGCGATGACGATTTCGACGGCCTCGGTGGCGAGCACACCATAGAACAGGCAGCGTGAACGGCTGTCGAGCGTCTTTCCGCGCACGATAAGCAGGTATAGGAAGCAGAGGCCGAAAAACGGCGCGATATCGGTGAACCAGAAGAGGTCGTTCATGGCGTTGTGCCTTTCATTCTTGTGTCCCGCCCACTATAGCAAAAGCGCGGGGTGGTCTGGGGAGGGGCAGGTCGAGCGGGGCGGCGGGTACGCGAAAGACGCGCTTCGAATGGGTGGGGGCTCCCCCGTAAGCCGGGCGCCGTCAGCTGGGTGACGCCAGTTGGGCAAAAAATAATTCTAATTCCCTATTGATAACAACTCCTAATAAGTGTAGACTACAACCATGCCGAGGAGAGGAGGACGCCGTGGCAAGACGCAACACCGTTCAGCAGAAGGTTATCGCCGAACAGCTTGCGAAGCTGCATGGGGAGCACCCCAGTGCCGAGGACGTGTACAGCGCGCTTTCCGCGGACTATCCCTCCATCAGCAAGGCGACGGTGTATCGAACGCTCAACCGCATGGCCGATGACGGGTGCGCGCTTAAGGTGAGCGTGGCCGACGGCGCCGATCGTTTCGACGACACGCTTCGACCGCACTACCACGTGGTGTGCACCGAATGCGGGCGCGTTGACGACGTGGTGGTGTCCGACGAGCTCGCGTCGCTCGATTTTGCCGCGGCTGCAAGCGCGTCCGGCTACGAAATTACCGGGCACGACCTGCTGTTCAAAGGCTTATGCGAGGTGTGCAGAAGGGGGGAGGGTGAATGAGCCCGGCTATCGATTCGAAGGCGTTTCACCAGTTCAGCTATGGGGTGTTCCTGCTGTCGACGCGCGAGGGCGAATGCGACGGCGCGTGCATCATCAACACGTCCATCCAGGCGGCAAGCGAGCCGCGCCAGATAAGCGTGTGCTGCATCAAGGGCACGCACACCCAGGAAATGGTTGGCCGCACGGGGCGTTTCTGCGTGTCGGTTCTAACCGAGGATGCGCCGAAGTCGTTCTTCGAGCATTTCGGCATGCAAAGCGGGCACGACGTCGACAAGTTCGCCGACGGCGCCGCCGAGGCGGCGGGCGCGCAGCTGGCCCGCACCGAGGGCGGCTTGCTTTACGAGACGGGCGCCAACGCGTTCTTCGACTGCAAGGTCGTCGGCAGTACCGACATGGGAAGCCACATCCTGTATGTGGGCGAGGTGACACAGGCCGGGCGCCTGTCCGACGCGCCGTCCATCACCTACGACTACTACCGCACCGTGACGCGCAAGCAGGGCTCGCCCCGCACGGTGCAGGCCGCATCCGCCCCGTCGGCGACTTCCGAGTCCGGGGGTGCGCCGGTTGCCTGGAAGTGCGCCATTTGCGGCTATATTTACGAGGGGGAGTCCATCCCCGACGACTTCATCTGCCCGATCTGCAAGCACGGCGCCGAGGATTTCGAGCCTGTGTTCGCGGAAGGGTTCGGCAGTGGAGATAGGAAACCTGAGGGAGAGGCTCAGGAAGACGAGAAAAAGGAGAGCAAGACTATGGCAGCGACGAAGTGGGTTTGCAAGGTGTGCGGTTACATCTACGAGGGCGAGCAGCCGCCGGCGGAGTGCCCGGTGTGCCATGCGCCGGCCAGCCAGTTCAAGCAGGTCGAGGGCGAGCTGGAGCTTGCCGCCGAGCATGAGTACGGCATCTACGACAAGACGGTCCGCGACAACCCGAACATCTCCGACGAGGACAAGGCCTACATTTTGGAGCAGCTGAAGGCCAACTTCACCGGCGAGTGCTCTGAGGTCGGCATGTATCTGTGCATGGCGCGTATCGCGCATCGCGAGGGCTACCCTGAGGTGGGTCTGTACTGGGAGAAGGCCGCCTACGAAGAGGCCGAGCATGCCGCCAAGTTCGCCGAGCTTCTGGGCACCGAGCTTGAGCCGAACATGAAGGCGACCACGAAGGACAACCTGGCATGGCGCGTCGACTGCG
>CAVBAM010000085.1:0-6239 GCA_963593315.1 Candidatus Methanomethylophilaceae archaeon
GCCGTTTTCTATGAGGTTGTACAGCATCTCCTCGGCAAGCGTCTCCGAACCCTTAATGCAGGCGGAATCGCCGCCCACTTCCACCGCCACGCCCTGATCGGCCGCAAACGACGTCAAACGCCCGGCCATACGCTCGGCAACCGCGCGCACGTCGATGGGCGTCTCCTCGCGCGCGAACGCGCTCTCGTCGAGCTTCGACAGCGTGAGCACGTCGTTGATCAGACTGCGCATGGACTGCGCCTCGTCAAAGATGAGCCCCGCGAACTTCTGGCGGTCGCCCGGCAGCACCATGTCGTTCTTCATCAGCTCGGCGTAGCCCGAGATCACCTGCAGGGGCGTCTTCATCTCATGGCTGACGTTGCTGGAGAAGTCACGCCGCATGCTCTCGGCCTCGGCAAGCTCGCGATTCTGTTGGCGAAGCTGCGCCTGCTGGTCGTCGATGCGCCGCAAAAGCGGCACCATTTCCTCGTAGATGTCGTTTTCCAGCGGGTCCACCATGTCGAGCGCGTCGATGGGCCTCATGATGTGGCGCGTCAGCGCACGCGAAAGCAGAAACACCAGGCCGGCGGCCAAAAGCAACGCCACCAGCACCGGCAGCAGCATCTCGCCCAGAAACGCCACGAGCGAGTGACGCGTTTCCGACAGGCGCACGATGCGCCCGTCAGAGAGCTTCTGGGCCGCATAGAGCGTGTCGGTCCCGATGGTTTCCGAATAGCGCAGGCTCACGGCCTCGCCGGTGCGCGCGGCCTGCTGCACCTCGGGACGCGACGCGTGGTTGTCCATCGACGACGCGTCGGCCTGGCTGTCGTAGAGCACAAGCCCGCCAGCGCTGATGAGCGTGTAGCGCGTGATGCCGTCGAACTGCTGCGCGAGCATGGTGGTGACGTCCTCGGAGGGCGCGTCGTTGAGGTATTCGGCCGCGCGCTCGGCCGCATCGGTAAGGCTGCGTTCGGCGTCGTGCTCGTAGGAGTAGAAGAAGATGCTGATCATGGCCACGGCGAACACCAGCACGATGCCCAGCGTGAACGCCAGCATGCTGGAGAAAAGGCGCCCGGCCAGGCTTTTCGCGTTGGTGCTCGTAGGGCTCACGTCGCGCCTCCCCTACACCGTGCGCTTGATGCAGTAGCCCACGCCGCGCACCGTCTGGATATGCGCGTCGGCGCCCGGGCAGGCGGCGGCGAGTTTCTGACGAAGCGTCTGGATATGCACGTCGACCGTGCGCGTCTCGCCCACGTAGGTCATGCCCCACACGTCCTCGAGCAGCTGCCCGCGCGTGAGCACGTGCCCCGCGCTCTTCATGAGCGCATGCAGAAGCTCGAATTCCTTGAGCGTCAGCTGCACGGCCACGCCGCCCGCCGCCACCGTATGCGCCGATACGTGCAGCTCGACAGGCCCGCACGCAAGGTCGTCGTTTGGAACCATCGCCGGCGCGCTGGCTCGGCGCATAAGCGCGTTCACACGGCTGACCAGCTCCATCATGCCGAAGGGCTTGGCCAGGTAGTCGTCGGCGCCCGCGTCAAGCCCGCTCACCTTGTCGAATTCGGTCCCTTTTGCAGTAAGCATCATCACCGGCACGTGCTTGCTCGCCGCGTCGGCGCGCAGGCGCTTGAGCACTTCCAGCCCGTCGATATCGGGCAGCATGATGTCGAGCAGCACCAGCTCGGGCATGCGGTCGCGGCACGCCGAGAAGAACGCGCCGGGCGTGGAGAACCCCTCGGCCTCGAACCCCGCCTGCTTGAGCGCGTACACCGTCAAGTCGCGGATGTTCGTGTCGTCTTCCAAGTAGTAGATCATCGTCTCGACCTCTCGTTCCCGTGAAGCGCTTAGGCTTCCTCCACCAGGCGGTACCCGACCCCGCGCACCGTCTCGATCATGTCGGCATGGCACCCGAGCTTCTGGCGAAGCGTGAGCACATGCATGTCCACCGTGCGGCTTCCGCCGGAAAAATCCCAGCCCCACACGTTTTGCAGCAGCACCTCGCGCGACAGCACGTGGCCCGCATGCTGCATCAAATAGGCAAGCAGGTCGAACTCGCGCATGGTCAGCGCCACCTGCTCGCCGTCGATGGAGACCTCGCGCGAGGCGGGCGAAAGCACGAGCGCGCCCAAGCGCAGCTCTTCAGCATCCCCGCCGCCGGCCCAATCGGGCGCGCGGCGCAGCATCGCGCGGATGCGGCTGACCATCTCCATCATGCCGAAGGGCTTGGTGATGTACTCGTCGGCCCCCGCGTCGAGCGCCCGCACGATGTCCAGCTCCGAGTTTTTAGCCGTGACCATCATGACGGGCACGCGAGAAAGCTTGCCCGGCGTCTTGCGGATGCGCTCGAGGATTTCCAGGCCGTCGGTGCCGGGAAGCATGATGTCGAGCACCACCACGTCGGGCAGGCGGCGGGCGCACGCCGCGCGAAACTCCGCGTCGTCGGCCTGGCCCTGCGCCTCGATGCCCGACTGCGCAAGCGCGTAAAGCAAAAGCTGGCGAATGTTCTCGTCGTCCTCGACGTAGTAGATCATCGATCCCTCCGAGCCTTATCGCCCAGGGGCGACCGCCGCATCCGCGAGATGCCGCGCCCCGCGGAACATGCCTGCACCCTAGGCGTTCTTGTCGTCCCTAGAGTGTACCGCATGCTCGCCCGTCGCGCGGAAAACGGCCCAGTCGGCGATGTGCTGCGCGTCGTCGCCCATGCGCTCGAAATACTTCGCCACCATCAAAAGCTCGGGCAGGTGCTTCGCGCCGGCCTTGTCCTCGCGGATGAGGTCGACCACCGCCGCCTCGCAGCGGTCGTAAAGCTCATCCACCGCGTCGTCCATCTCCCACACGCGCCGCGCGGCCGCCACGTCGGCATCGTCGAAGGCGGCAACCGCGCACTCCAGCATTGCGGCCACCCTTTCGGTTGCCTCGGCGAATTCGGCGGAAAGGTGCGAAACCGCCTTCGGCGTAAGCTGCTGGGAAAGATAGGCAACGTCGCGCGTCATCTCGTCGATGTGCGCCAGGTCGCTCACCACGCGAAACGCCGCCGACACCTGGCGCAGGTCGTCGGCCACGAGCGGTTGCTGCATCAGCATGATATCCAGGCAGCCGTCCTCGATGGCGTTGCGCAGGCGATGTCCCGCCTTGTTTCCCGCCAGCACGTCGTCGGCCACCCCTTCCTCGCCCGCCAGCGCGCGACCAACCGCACGCACGTCGGCGATCGACTTCTCCGCAAGCTGCGAAAGCAGGCCGTCGAGGTCCTCGAGCTTGGCGATGTACTTGCTTCTAAGCTGCATTAGCTGAACCTTCCTGTGAGGTATTCCTTGGTCTTTTGCTGGGCGGGGTTGGAGAAGAGCTGCTTGGTGTCGCCCGCTTCCACGAGTTCGCCCAGATAGAAGAACGCCGTCTTGTCGGCCACGCGCGTGGCCTGCTGCATGTTGTGCGTCACTACCACGACGGTGCGCTCGGAGGCCAGCTGCACCATCAGCTCCTCGATAAGCGCGGTTGAGATGGGATCGAGCGCGCTCGTGGGCTCGTCCATCAGCAGCACCTCGGGGGCCGTGGCAAGCGCGCGGGCGATGCACAGGCGCTGCTGCTGCCCGCCGGAAAGCCCCAGGCCGTTCTGCCCGAGCTTGTCCTTCACCTCGTCGAACAGCCCCGCGTCGCGCAGGCACTTCTCCACGAGCTCGTCGGCCTGCGCACGGCTTAAGCGCCCGATGCGCCGCGGCCCGTACAGGATGTTGTCGCGGATGGACATCGGGAAGGGATTGGGATGCTGGAACACCATGCCCACCTGCACGCGCAGGGCGTTGGCGTCGGCGGCGAAGATGTCGCGGCCGGCGACTTTGATGGTGCCTTGCGTGTGCACCGTGGGAACGAAGTCGCACATGCGGTTGAAGGTGCGCAGCAGCGTCGATTTGCCGCAGCCCGACGGCCCGATAAAGGCCGTGGCCTTGTTCTTCGGGATATCGAGGTTGATGTTCTTAAGCGCCTGGAAGTCGCCGTAGAACAGGTTGAAGTCGCGGATGGAGATCATCGGGTCGGCGGTTGCGGGGGCACCCGTCGCCTCGGCGGCGGCTGCCCGGCCGGCCGCGGGAGCCGTTGCGGCACCGACCGAGCCCGCCCTGCGCTCGTTTTCGTTCATATCCATACCCATCAGCCGAACCTTCCGGTCAGATAGTCTTGCAAACGCTTGTCCTGCGGGCTTTCGAACAGCCGCCTCGTCGGGCCGGTCTCCACCATGTCGCCCACGTAGAAGAAGGCGGTGTTGTCCGATACGCGCGTGGCCTGCTCCATGTTGTGCGTCACGATGATGGCGCAGATGCCGGCCTCGGCGATGGAGCGGATGGTCTCCTCGACCGCGAAGGTGGATATGGGATCGAGCGCGCTGCAGGGCTCGTCGAACAGCACCACGTCGGGATGCATGGCCAGCGTGCGCGCGATGCACAGGCGCTGCTGCTGGCCGCCGGAAAGCGCGAGGGCCGACTGGTCGAGCTTGTCCTTCACCTCGTCCCACAAGGCGCCGGCGCGCAGGCTCTCCTCCACCAGCGCCTCGCAGGCGTCCTTGCCGCGCACCAGGCCGTGGCGCTTGGGCGCGAACAGGATGTTCTCGCGGATGGACTTGCGGAACGGCGTCGGCTGCTGAAACACCATGCCGATGGATTTGCGCAGCTCGAAAAGGTTTTCCTTGCGCGTGTTGATGTTGCGTCCGTGGTAGCGCACCTCGCCGCCGATTCCGCACTTGGGAATCTCGCGGTTCATCAAGTTCAAGCAACGCAGGAAGGTGGACTTTCCGCAGCCCGAAGGCCCGATGAGCGCCGTCACCTCGCCGGCGGAGAAGGTAAGATCGGTCGGGTGCAGCGCCTCGTGATCGCCGTAGGTGACGGTCATGCCGCGCGTGGCGATGAGCGCGTCGTCAGAGTTCAATTCGTTCAATGTTCCGCTCATTCGCTCGTCAGCCTCCTTTCCAGAAACTTGCCCACCACGCGGGCCAGGATGTTAAACGCCAAGATGCACACCATCAGCACGGCGGCGGTGCCGTTGGAAATGGCATCCAGGTCGGGCACGACGCCCTCCGAGTTGATCTTCCAAATGTGCACGGCCAAAGTTTCCGCAGGCCGGAACACGTTCCATGGACACGCTGTGCTGGTAAGGTCGAAGTTGGTGAAGTCGAGCACCGGCGCCGACTGCCCCGCCGTGAAGATGAGCGCCGCCGCTTCGCCGAACACGCGGCCGGCCGAGAGCACCACGCCGGTGACGATGGCGGGCATGGCGGCGGGCAAAAGCACGTGGATGGTGGTTTCCCAACGCGTGAGCCCCATGGCCAGGCCGGCGTCGCGCTGGCTGCGCGGCACGTCCTCGAGCGCCTGCTGGATCACGCGCACCAGGATGGGGATGTTGAACATCGTGAGCGCCACCGCGCCGGCGATGATGGAAAATCCCCAGCCCATGTACAGCACGAAGAACAAAAAGCCGAACAGGCCGACCACGATGGAGGGCAGGCTGGACAGCGTCTCGATCGCCGTCTTCGCCACCGCCGTTGCTGCGTTGTCGGGCGCGTACTGCGACAGGAAGATGGCAGCGCCGAGCGACAGCGGCACGCTGATCAGAAGCGTGAGCACCAGCAAATAGAAGCTGTTGAACAACTCCGGCCCGATGCCGCCGCCTTCCTTGAACTGCTGCGGCTTGCCAGTGAGGAAGTTCACGTCGAAAAGCTTCGGCGCGCCGGCCACCAGGATGTAGACCACGATGGCGGCCAGCACCACGAGCACGAAGCCGACGATGGCGGTCAGGATACCCGTGGCGATCTTGTCCTGCCGGTTGATGCGGCGCACATGCGCCTGCATGTCGAAACTAGCCACGCTTCGTCCCTCCCTTATGTCCGATCAAGTGAATGATCAGGATGAACACGAGCGACATGAGCAGCAACAGCAGCGCGAGCGACCACAAAACGTCGTTGTGCACCGTGCCCATGGCCTCGTTGCCCATGCCCATGGTCAGCACGCTCGTGAGCGTGGAAGCGGGCGTGAACAGGCTCGTGGGCATCTGGATGGCGTTGCCGATGACCATCTGCACGGCCAGCGCCTCGCCGAACGCGCGCGTCATGCCCAAGATCACCGCGGTCATCAGCGACGGGGCGGCCGAGCGCAGCACCACGTTCCAGATGGTCTGCCAGCGCGTGCACCCGAGCGCGTAGCTGCCCTCGCGGTATTCGCGCGGCACCGCAGCCAGCGCGTCGATGGACAGGCTCGTGATGGTCGGCAGGATCATCA
>CAVBAM010000086.1:0-6238 GCA_963593315.1 Candidatus Methanomethylophilaceae archaeon
AGGTCTTCTAATTCCGCTTGAGGATGAAGGCTTCTTCTTGAGGCAAACAGCCGTCTAGAGCGGCTTTGAAAAAGGGGGCCCGCCCTATGCGGGCCCCCGAACTGCGTTATCCGGGGCCGCCCGCCCCAAAGCTGTAGCAAAGGATTCAGCATGTCGAACAACCGTGTATCCGAAACGAAGGGCCTTATCCGCGGGGGCGCGAACGTCGCGCTTTCGTGCGCGCTCGCTGCGTCGCTCACGCCGACGGTGGCGCTTGCCGATACGGCGAGCAGTTCCTCCGGATCGGATACGGTTGCCGTTGCTGCTGCAGGTCAGGAAGCCGCCGTCGACATCACGGCGCAGTGGAACGCCGGCGGCATGGCCATCACGCAGGGCGGCCGTTATGTGCTTTCCGACGATGTCCATTCGACGGGGAGCCTGGTCATCGCCGCGCCTGCGGGGCAGACGGTGGAGCTTGACTTCTGCGGCCATACAGCCGAGGTGCGCGGAGCCGTGGAGGCGGCGGTGATCGTCGACGACACACAGGGCGCGGTTTCGCTTTGCGATTCCTCCTTCACCGAACAGCTTGCCGCAGGCGCTCGCGAGGCCGATTCCGACCCCATCGCGTGCCTTCGTCTCGTCTCCACTTCGTCGTCCGCATCGGTCGCCGCCGTGCGCTGGAACGCGTCGGAGGCGGGGAAGGACTCCTCGCGCTCTCTTTCCCTGTCCCACCTGAACGTGCAGGCTGCGCTTGCCGGTGTTGACGAAAGTGTCGACGAACAGGCGAAACTCGATGCCTATGGCGTGTACTCCGGTTTCGCGTACGAAACCGACGAGGATGCGCTTGACGTGTCCATCGATGGGTGCTCGATCGATGCCGTCGTCGCCAACGAAGCCGTCGCGAAGGGCGAGACGGCTTCCTGGGTTGCCAGTGGCACGTCCGTGAGCGCTTCGCACGCCGGCATCGCGGCCGATGTGTTCGCGCGCGCGAAGGGCGTGGCGCTTTCCGGAGCCCTGCGCGCCTCGGGGACCTCTGACGGCGGTGCGGCGCAGCTCTATGCAACGACGGCCTCGGCGTTTTCCCTTGCGGAATCGTTCACGGCGTCATCTGCGCTGAGCGTTTTCAGCGATGGGAACTCCGCCGGCGGCGTGTTCGCCACGTGCGAAAACGAGGACGAGGCGGCCCGTCTGGCAGCTTCGTTCACGGATGCAACCGGCAAGAACGGCGTTGCTGCATCCGGTTCCAGCCTCGCCTTCAAGGCGGCGGCCGACACGAACACCCCTTCGCGCGAAACCGCGCCGCAGTCGTCATCTGCGGCTTCGTCCGCAACTCCCGTTTCTTCCACAACTGCAGAGGTTTCCAGCGGCACGCCGGCGAACCCGAAAGAGCACGAGGCGAACCCGCTGCTGCTCAACGCCGTGGAGGGGTCTCCCCTGGAGCTTCCCGAATGGGTGAGCTATCTTGCTGAGGCTTCCACGGATCTGAGCAAGCTGTGGACAAACACGCAGGGTGGTTTGACCATCGAGGAGAGCGGCACCTATTTCCTCTCCTCCGACCTGTATGTCTCGTCAACCGGCTATCTGCGGTTTTCCGGCGAGGGCGTACACGCGACGTTGCAGCTGAACGGGCACAAGATCGTATTCGAAACCGAGGCCTCGACCGGTTATGCCGTCGCTGCCGCCAACGGCGCGAGCTTGAAGATCGACGGCGGCTCCGCTTCCTCGAAGGGCTCCATCGAGTGCATCGGCTCGAAAACCTACGACGGCGTGCGTATGGAGTCATCGGGAACGCTCGAAATGGTGAATGCCGACGTGACCATCCGCCCGAGCGTCGAGCATGGTGGCGCCTCGAGCTTGAACATGCGCGCAGTCAGTGTGAACAACGGCACGGTCGATATCGATTCCTGCAACCTGACCGTCGATCAGACCAACGTCACCACCGGTTCCATCACGCTCCCGGCCACGCACCCCGCCGGCGTGTACATCGCCAACGATAAGCGCGCGACCGGCGTTTCTGTCAAGAACACCGCCATCAACGTGACCGCCTCGCCGGTGACCATCATGGGATCGGCCGAGGATGTTGCGGATGCGAAATTTACCGGAGCCGGGTATTCCGCCTACGGCATTTACGCGGCCTCCCTCCGCACGCCCACGACGATTGATGGCTGTACGGTCCGTGTGACCTCGGCAAACGGTATGGCGATCGGCTTGTACGGGGCGAATGCCGCCGTGCAGGGCGGCGGGCTTTCCGTGACGGCGTCCTCGCGCTACGTCGCGGCGGCAGCTCAGGCCACCTCCCAGGGAACCGTCACGCTCGATGCTTCCGTGCGCCTTTCCATCGACGCATCGTCCGCCCCGCGCCGTCAGGCCCTTCTGTACGCCACCGCCGAGCGCACGTTCGTGGTTTCGGAGGGATTCAAGGCGGATTCCGCCACGGTGCTTTGCCGCATGAACGCCTCCGAGAATACGACGGGCATGGTCCCGGTGCGTTATAGCTTTACGCCCACCACGGCCAAGCTCAGCGAATACACCAGCCTGTTCTCCAACGCGCTTGGCCAGGACGCTTCATGTACGATGGAGGCGACTGCCGCCGGCGTGCGTTTCGTGCTCGATGGCGCCCATGCGCCGGCTTCGGTCATCCATGTAAGCGGTGCCTCGACGGCATATTCCTCGGTGAACGAGGCGCTTGCGGCCGCCGCCGACGGCGAGACCGTGCGCTTGACGGCCGACGCCGACGACGTCTCGTTCGCGGGCGCCGCGGCGGGTGCTACGGTCACGCTCGATCTGGCAGGCCACACCGTGAACTCGATCACCAATTCCGGTTCAGCCAACCTCTCCGTCGTCTCGACGGGCTCTCGCGGCCAGGTGTCGGGCACGACTCCGGTGAACATCGCCGGATCGATCACCGAGGCTGCCATTGTGCAGACGGGATCCGGCACGCTTTCCCTCTCGAATCTTTCCGTCGAGGCTTCTTCGGGCAAGAACCCTGTTGACGGCATGCTGGTGTGGCACGACAAATCCGAGACCGTCGGATCGGTGTCCTGCGAGGATGTTTCCATCGTCGCCACATCGCTGTTGAAGCCGGTTTCGGGCGTGAGCGTGCAGGGCGGCGTTGGCTCGCTGTCGGTTACGTTTGAGGGAGGGTCGATTTCCGCGCTGCAATCCGCCGTGTCGTCGAATGCCTACGGCATCGAAAACGGCGCCTCCGAGGCATCGGTTTCGCTGCACGAGTGCCCCGTATCGGCCGAAACCGTCGCCGGAACCCCGGTGGCCGTGACCACGTCCGGCGCGTTCAGCGCAACCGCCGATTCTTCGTGCGGCCAGACGATTTCCGCCATTGCGGACGGTGCCGCCTTGAGCGCTAGCGGCGTGATCGTCGCCTCGGGCGCACATGCGAGCCTGCGCAACGTCGGCGTCGTTTCCCGCATCTCGGGCGCGGAGGGCGATTCCGACGCGTACTGTCTGCGCAGCGCGGGCAATTCCGCAGGTTCGGAGCAGTGGTCGATTGATGGCGGGTGCTCCTTCGAGAGCTCTTCTTCGAAGTCCCTCCTTCTGCGCGGGTCGTCCTTGACGCTTGGCGCCGACTTCGAGAACGTCGGCTCCGAAGCCGTTTTCGTGCGTTCGGAGAACCTCTCCGACGATGTGTTCGCGCGCGTCGCGGCGGGCAGCGCCACTTCGCCTGATCAGCTTGCATCCTGGTTCTCCCCGGTTGCAGATACCGCTTATGACGGTTGGCGCTGCGAGGTCGTCTCCGCTTCCGACGGGTCGTCCTCGCTTGCCTGGTCCCATGAGGCGGTTGTTCGCAACGAGGTGACGGGCGTCGAGTACGCATCGTTTTCCAAAGCGCTCTCCGAAGCGCCGTCAGGGTCGACCCTCGCCCTCGTGCGCGATGCCGTGGTGCATGGAGCCCAAACCGTAGCGCAGGACAGTCTGAAGATCGACCTTGCCGGTCATGCATTGACGATAGATGCCCCCCAGAGCCTAGCTGCCCTAACCTTCTCGGGCGCGGGAGCGCTCTCCGTCGTGGATAGCGCGCAGGAAAAGGGAAGCCTTCGCATGGAGGTCGGCTCCGCGAAGGAGTCCGCGAATCATGCGGCGGAAACCGGCAACCAATACGCGGGCATCTTCGTCGCCGCCGGAGCGCTGAGCGTGGACGGCGCCGATCTTGAGGCCGTTTACACGGGCGGCGGCGCGAACAACGACGCGAAGGATGTCGATGTCGTCACCTGCTATGCGGGCAGGGGTTCCATCGCCGTCGATGGCTCGGCAAGGGTTTCCGTCCAAGGCTCTTCGGCTTCCGGCGGAGCGTGCGCCACGCGCGCCATCGCCCTGTACGCTTCTTCCGATTGCTCCGGAAGCATCAACGTCGCTTCTTCCGCCGCGGTATCCGCATCCAATACCGGGGCGCTTATCCAGGCGGGCGAAGTCCGCAACGGCACCATCGATTCGGAATTCGAGGAAGGCTATCAGGCGCTGCGTCGCATCCAGCCTGCCGAGAACAGCTCCCTGTATCAGGAAATCCTCGCCAAGTTCCGCGCCCAGGCCACGCTTGACGACGGTTCGTCGAGCGGCGAGAACGGCTTCGGTGCGCGGGTGTACTACGTCGAGCGCATGTCGCTTGACGACGGCACGCTCGTCTGGGCCGTGTCCAACCAGGTGAAAGACGGTGAGGAGCTGCAGGAGAATATCGTCCCCTCCGTCATCTTCGTCCAGTCCTACTACAGTATCGCCCCGAAGGCCATCGGCATCGGCGCCGCGAGCGCCTCGGCCGCAAGCGTGAGGGTTTCGGGCGCCGTTGACGCGTCTTCCCAGGCGGGCGACGCGTATGGCGTTTCCGCGGCCGGAGGGGGTACCTGGGTCGTCGACGGCGCTCGTGTGGGCGCGCAGGGCTCGGCCGACGCATACGAGGGCACATTGGATGAGCAGATCAACCTGTCCAAGTACCTTGAGGTGGAGAAAGCTCCGAGCGACGCGAAGAAAAACTGGTTCTACCCATCTTCCGCCGACCCCCATGAGCTTGTTGAACGCAAACCTATTGCAGCGGGCGTTGCGGCGGCGGACGGAACCTCGCTGACATTGGCGGGCACCACCACTATCGCGGTCGATGCCGCCCTGTCCGAAAGCATCCAGGCGAACTCGGTCACCTTCGACGCCTCGTTCAGCCTCGTCCAGGGCGCTCGGCTGTCCGTCGGCAACGCTGCGGGCGAGAACGTGTCGGGCGATGCGTTTGCCGTTCCCGGTGCGGGCGCTTCGCTTGAGGCATCGTGGTTCTCCGATGCCTACGGCAAGCTGTCTCCGGTCAAGCAGTCGGACGGTTCCATTGCCTGGGACGGCCCGTACACCGTGACGTTCCATTCGGAAGACGGTGTTGCGGCGCAGTACGAGGATTTGCTGGCCGGCGACTCGGTGAGCCTGCCTGATCCCGACTCGATGTCCAAGCATGGTGGCGCCACCACAACTTACGAATTCCTCGGCTGGTCGACCGACAAGAACGCGACCGAGCCGAGTATCGCGGCCGATGCCGGCGGCGTGGTCGTCGCGGGCAACGCGGAGTACTACCCGGTCTATCGCGCCGCCGCGAAGTCGGTGAACGTGACTTTCTCCAATCTGCGCGATTCGGATGGCACACTGCGTACGTCAAGCGAGTGCACCGTCGGCTATGGGAAGACCTTCTCTCAAGACGCCGCCGTCGCGCCCATTCAGGGCGATTACGTCAAAGACGGCGTCACGTATCGTTTCGTCGGCTGGCGCGACCCCTCCGGCACGGTGTGGGATGCCCGTTCGTTCACCGCGGACGTGGCGTTCGATTACGCGACCATCGAGAACTCCGTGAACGGGTCCGTATCGCTTACTGCCGCGTTCGTGCGCGTGGGAGAGGGCGAGCATTTGGTCAGCTTCCGTGTGGACGCTTCGGTCGTCGCCTACGCGCTCGCCGACGGCGAGATTCCTTCCTATTACGACGCCTGCGGCGGCGTTGCGGTCGCTCCTCAGAAGATCGCCGCGCAGGCCGGCTACCAATATTCTTTCGCGGGTTGGCATAAGGGCTATCTTGGCGGCACCGCGGTCGGCTCGGGCAGCGTCGATTACGCCTCCACCGCCGCGCTTCCCGGCTTATCCGAAGACGTCACGTACACCGCCTGCTTCTCGGCGGCGAGGCGTCAGGCGTTCGTGAAGTTCCAATATTGGCACCAGGACGGCAATGGCACCTGGGGCAACAGCCTGTCCCCGCTTATCTCGGTTGAATACGGCTCCGACCCCA
>CAVBAM010000087.1:0-6236 GCA_963593315.1 Candidatus Methanomethylophilaceae archaeon
ATTGAAGTATACGCTATTTGTTCTCGGCGCCCAAAAACTCCCGTATAGCGGCATCACACGTGCCCGCCTGCGATCTCTGAGCTTCATATGCCGAAATACGCTCCGCATTTCGCGTGCTATACATCTCGTGAAACAGTTGCTCGGGATAGGTGGGCAGCGCTTTCGCCATCGAAGCAGCCTGCGCCTCGGCATTGTTGTACGCCTCGTTCTGCTCGACAGCCGTCTCTTTATCTCGTTCAATCAACGCATCGTCGCAAGCGATAGCGTACCCCGCCGCCTCGATTCTCATCTCTATGTAAGAGACGAACGGGGAAAGATTCACGTCAGGGCAATCCTGCTGAAGCTGCTCCAAGTCGCTCTTGCCTGCTTGAAAGAGATCGAGGGCATCTTCAGTCTTGCTCCTTGAAGATGCGGGATCATCCGATTCGATAAGCTTGCTCGCCTCCCTTGTCGTATCGTCTCCCGCAGTCACCTTTGCCCAGGCTTGATGGAAGAGATCGGTTTTCTCCTTCACCTCGTCAGCCGCATCCGCGAGCTTCACTCCCAAAGCCAGCATCTCCTGCCGAGCCCCAACTGTCGAGACAGTTTCACCCGCGGCGTTCTTCTTGTTGGGATCCCGCAATCCCGACGACGCTTCGCGGGCAAGATCATCGGCCGACTGCAGATTGCTGCGCGCCTCGGATAAGCCCCTATCAACGATATCCCGCTTTGCAGAAACATCGTCGGAGAAAGGATTCGCCACCACGTCGTCCAGCGCCATGACCACAACATCCGCTGCCGTCACTCGATCTATCGCGTTGGCAAGAAGCTCCTCATGGCGGTTTTGATCCGCAGCGTCCGAATACCACAGCCAGGCACCAGAGAAAGTAACGATGACTATGCCAAGCACGAGAGCGGAAACCGTAGCAAACCTCGCGCGCCTCCTACGCTTCTTCCTACGCGCAATTTCCTGCTCTATGCGGGCGCGCCCACCGCATGCGGCGCCGGCCTCTTTATTGAGAGAGCTTCGGCACGCGTCTGACTTCTCATGAGAAGGCTCGGTGCGCTTCCCTTCATAACGGGGCTTGTATGCAAACAGCTCATCTTCTTCATGGTCGAAATGGAGCTTTTCAGCTGAAGATGTTTCACGTGAAACATCTTCAGCTCCCTTCGCCGCGTCCGAACGGAGAGCAAGCCAATTCGAATAGCTCGGCGAGGGCTTTCCTTCGTCCATGGCCTGCTTCGCTGCATCCAAGACGCTAAACGATATTTCGTTGGATGTGCCGACCGTTCTTGCTTTGATATGAGCGGCGCGAGCCAGCTTGTCGTTTTTTCTCGACATGCTTACCCTAGTTTGTTCTCGTTCGCTCGCTCAAGCTCTTTCACGATCTCCGCGCAAGGTATGACCCGGATCGTCTTGCTCGGAAGCGAATTCAGGAAGGCTTTCCCATACCCCTTCGAAACAAGACGATGATCCGCCAAAATCAGAACGCCGCTATCGTCGGCCTTTCGAATGAGCCGACCTGCCGCCTGCTTTACCTCAAGAACCGCCGCAGGAAGGACGTAGTGCCTCCACGCCTGGCTATCGCGCGCCGCTCGCTCGCACGAAAGAGGATCTGACGGTTTGGAGAACGGCAACTTCGGGATAATCACGCCGCGCAAGGTTGCCCCCGGGGCATCAAATCCTTCCCAGAAACTCTTTAGAGCGAACAGCGACAGGTGCTCGTCCTTCAGGAAGTCGTCCTTCAATCCCTTTACGGACACGCCCCATTTCTGACATACCAGTCGAAGGTCGTCTTTCTTCAGCTCAGGCTGAACTACGTCGAAACACGACTCCATCTCACGCCTGTTCGTAAACAGCGTGAGCATCGAACCCTGCTGCGCCCGATGCGTTGCAACCAACAGCTTCTGCAGCGTTGCAAGATACGCCGGCTCATTCGGCTCCGGCATATCGCTTGCCACATACACGGTCATATTCTTGTCGAAATCGTAGCTCGAGTCCAATTGCAAACTCTCATAGGCGGAATACTCGGAGTAACCCAGGCCCATCGCATTCACGTAACTGTCGAAGGTTCCGTTAACGGAAAGGGTAGCCGACGCGAAAACCACGGAATGGGTGTTTGCGAATAGCGTATCGTTCAGCCGTTCCCCGACGCTTACCGGAAGCGCGGAGAGCTTCTCGGCGACCTTATCTTTCTTCTTGTTCAGCGTTGCCGCATACGCGTACGCGTCGCTCGGCGCCTCCAGAATGACCTCAATTGCGTTGATTTGCTCCTTCAAGCTTATTGCCACCGAGGCGATTTCAGCCTCTGAAGAAGCGGCCCCATCTATGCCTTCCAAGTACCCGACGAGATCCTGTGCAGCCTTCACCAGCTTTTCAGCCGCCTCGCGCATGGCACTCGCCTTTAGCTTCACATCTCCGAAGGTGGCAGAAGAACGGATATCGTCGTTAACCCACAGCTCCACCGATTCGTAGCCACGCCCGCGACGGCTACCGTCGAAGAAAAGCAGTCCCTTCATACTCGAGCAAAGTTCCTCGGCCGTCTGGCGATATGCCTCGCCAGCCGACTTTCCTTTACCGGTAAGAGCGAAGAATAGGTTCTCATCCTCCTCTTTGCTTCCGTTGAGCGATACGCGGCGCTCGGCTTTCAGGAAAACGTTTCTACGCGCATCCTCGCGGGAAACCTTCTGAGCGGTACGCATAATTTCCTCGGCGCTGAGCTCAATAGAGAATGCCCGGCGCGCTTCTTGCTCGGCACCATGGGCCTCGTCGATGGCCCAATAGCGAATCGGCGGCAGCAATCCGCCGTCAGCTGCCAAGTCGCAGAACAGCAAGCTATGATTCGTCACGACGATATCTGCTGCTTCCGCACGTTTACGTGCGCCATGCACGAAACACGACGTTCCGAAATAGGGGCACTTCCGACGCAAGCAATCCCTGCTCGTCGTGGTGACCACCGACCGGGGGAGCAAACGGTAGTCGATCTTCAAACCGTCCATATCGTCATATTCCGTTTGCTCGATATACGAAAGCAGGGCAGCCATGGCGGGCGCTTGTGATTGAGAGCGTCCCTGCACTTCCCGCATTGCCGCGCCATCCTGCACAACGTTGGCAATTTTTCGCAAGCAAGGGTAATGCGAAAACCCTTTCAAGGGTGCGCAGACCAAGTCGGGTGCACCGGGATTATTCGCGCGCAAAGACTTGGACAAGCTGGGAATTTCCTTGTATACGAGCTGATCGAGCAATGCGTTCGTCTTGGTAGCAACACCCACGCTGATGTTGTTCGATTGAGCCAGCAAAGCCAACGGGACCAAATATGCCATCGACTTGCCAACGCCGGTTCCGGCTTCCACAACAAGATTCTCACCCGAATCCACCGCGTCGCGGACCGCAAGACTCATGCATCGCTGTTCCTCGCGCGGCTCATAGGAGGCGTACAGGTTTCCAACCAAGCCCTCTTCCGAAAACGCCTCCGTCACCGTTTCTTTTGAAGGTATCGTCAATTGCTGGAACGGATCCGAACGTATCGTCTCCGCATCGCGTTTGGGCCTGTTCTCTATCTTACGCAGGCGATCTCGCCTCAAATTACGGACTGAGAACAAATCTAGCGGAGACGTCGCCCAACCAAGCTGCCCAGAAGCAGTCTCGAAATCTCCCGCGGTCCCCTCCAACGCGGCAGAACCCTGGCAAGTTTCCCCTTCCTTGGCAAGGGAAGAGTCGTCTTCACGCGCAAACCGCTCGAAAACAACCTGCGTCGGCCATTCCGCAGGCGTAGCTAGCGAAGCGATCTTCGCAACAAGCGGAAGCGGCATCTGAGACACGGCAGCCAGCAAAATGCGGAATATCGCGCAGGTTGCCGCCACATCGTCGTCAGCCCTATGTGTCGACACCGGAGCGCCAAACGCCTTAACAAGATCAATAAGGCGATGAGACTTCAGGCGGGGGAGGGCAATCCTCGCCATATCCAGGGAATCAATCCAGGTATTTTGCAGCAACGGATAGCCTTCAGGATGCCGGGTCGTGAACGTCCGATCGAAATTCGCATTATGGGCAACCACTTTTGCATCGCCTACGAAAGCGGCAAGCCCCGCAAGGGCTTCGCCCGGAGTCGGCGCTTCGGCAACATCACCATCGTGGATGTTAGTCAGGTGCGCCACCTCGTCGGGAATGGGCTTGCCGGGATTCACGAACGTCACGTACCAGTCGACAACCTTCCCGCAATCCATGCGCGCCGCAGCTATTTGCGTCAACTCGTCATGATTGAAGGAGAAACCCGTCGTCTCGGTGTCGATCACCACGATGTTGCGGTCCAGATCCCCGAAGTCCGAACTCTCGGCAATAGAGGGCAGCGCCTTATATCGCTCGATAATCTCTTTCGGTGTTCCATCGCATATGAATGAAAGCAGGTTATTTTGCACGTCCGCGCTCCATTTGTCCGTGTCGCGAATCCCTTGTCCGCGCCATGTTCCTTTGCAACCTTGTTATTGTATGTCAGCCGGGAATCAAGCATGGCCAACCCCTCACCATTTCCGTGTTTATGGTAGGCTGCAGTTGCGATTCACTGCGAAGGAGAGGCAATGGCTGAAGACTGCTATTTCGGCATGTACGCTCGATTTGAAACAACCAGCAAAAAAGATGCTGCGATTCTTTTAGGGTCCGATTGCATCGTCGGGGAATACCTCGAAGTGCAGTTCCGTCCACATGAAGGACTTACGAGAGCATGGCTGGCCAACCCCTACGGCAGCGATATCGGCTACCTAGATCAAGCAACTTCAAACAGATTGAACGTGCTTGCTGTGCGCGGCTGGACCCTTAAAGCCATGCTTGCCTTCGTGGCCTACACTGACGAACCCGAACCCGGCCATTACTGGGGCCAAGTTGCCTTGATCTGCTATGCCCCGAATTATGACGAAACTTTCTTATCGTTCGCCGACACCGTTTCGAAAATGCTTGGTCGCGGGATCAGACCGCGCATCGACCTTTCAACCCAAGCGGTGCATAGCGTGATCGAATCGAAGGGCACCTGGGAACCTTCCGACAGATCGCCTCTGCCCGAGAAAAACAAGCATACCGTCATCTTAAAGAAGCAATGCAGCTTCATGGACGGCATGGTGCAGCAGGGGCGTGCGGGGAACAAAGGCTGCTATGCCATCAGCTGGGTGTTCCTCCTTGCCATGGTCGCCGCAATCTTATTCGGCTTAAAATCCTGCGGTGTCTTCTAATCTCACTACGCCGGCCGGAACGCGAAACCACCACTCGCAAAAAACCGGAAGGGGCACCGTCGCGGTGCCCCTTCCGGTTTTTAAGTTCAAACTGCTTGGCTATCCCCTCAGTAGGTCTGCTCCGCCAGCGCATACTCAACAAGCTTCGTGCAAAGCTGCGGGAACGTCACTCCCGCGGCCCTCGCCGCATCGGGAAGCAGCGATGTGGCCGTCATGCCCGGTATCGTGTTGGTCTCAAGAACCCAGAACGTTCCATCCTCTTCCAGAAGGAAGTCAGAACGAGACGTCCCGCTGCAGGAAAGGGCCTTATGCGCAGCAACAGCCGCGTCCTTAAGGCGGTTTGCAAGCTCATCGGGAATATGCGCCGGGCAGATATGCTGAGAACCGCCAACGGCGTACTTCGACTCGAAGTCATAGAAGTCGCTCTTCGGCACAATCTCGATAACCGGGAAAGCGGCGGCATCTTCATTCCCCAAAACGGCAACCGTGAATTCGCGACCCTTGATATAGCGCTCAATCAATACCTCGGAGTCAATCTCGAACGCCTTCTGAAGTGCAATCCCTATCTCTTCCTTGCCTTCAACGATGAACACGCCGATAGCGCTTCCCTCGGTCGCAGGCTTGACGACAACCTTGCTCCCAAGCTTTTCAATGACAGCGTCGATATCGACGACATCTTTATCGAATACCGTCAAAGACGGGGGAGTGGGAACACCGTTGCGCTCGTAAAACACCTTGGTCTTCGATTTATCCATTGCCAGAGCACTTGACCAAACGCCGGAGCAGGTATAGGGGATGTTCAAAACGTCCAGCAAACCCTGAATGGTTCCGTCCTCGCCGAACTTGCCGTGCATGCAAAGGAAGGCCACATCGAAAGGCCCGTCTATAAGCCTCTTCAAATCCTCTTTGTTTGCAGGGTCGATAACGGTAACGGGAAAACCGGCAGTCTCAAGCGCCTCTTGGGCCCCCTTGCCCGAAGCAAGGGATATCTCGCGCTCATTGCTTCTTCCTCCAGCAAGAAGAGCAACTCGACA
>CAVBAM010000088.1:0-6233 GCA_963593315.1 Candidatus Methanomethylophilaceae archaeon
GCTTTCAGCACGGGGAAGATCTCCACGTCGCGGTTGTAGTTCACCGTCGTCTTGCCGTAGGCTTCCAGATGGAACGGGTCGATGCAGTTCGCGTCGTCCAAATCGACCGTCGCGGCCTCGTAGGCGATGTTGACCGGGTGCTTCAGCGGCAAATTCCAAATGGGGAAGGTCTCGTACTTCGCGTAACCGGCTTCGACGCCGCGCTCGTGCTCGTGGTAGAGCTGCGAGAGGCACGTGGCCATCTTGCCCGAGCCGGGGCCGGGCGCGGTCACCACGACGAGCGGCTTGGTGGTTTCGACGAACTCGTTTTTGCCATAGCCCTCGGCCGACACGATGCGCGCCGTGTCATAGGGGTAGCCGGCGATGGGGTAGTGCAGGTAGCTTTTAATCCCCAAGCTGTCCAGGCGGCGGCGGAAGGCGACGGCGGACGGCTGGTTCTCGTAGCGGGTGATCACCACGCCGGCGGTGGCGAACCCCATGGAGGTGAAGATGTCGAGCAGGCGCAGCACGTCCTCGTCGTAGGTGATGCCCAGATCCCCGCGCACCTTGTTCTTCTCGATGTCATTCGCGCAGATGGCGATGATGATTTCCACGTCGGCGGCCATCTGCTGCAACATGCGGATCTTGCTGTCGGGCTCAAACCCCGGCAGCACGCGGCTGGCGTGATAGTCGTCGAAAAGCTTGCCGCCGAACTCCAGGTACAGCTTGCCGCCGAATTGGCTGACGCGCTCCCGGATATGCTCGGCCTGCAGGGCCAGGTACTTGTCGTTGTCGAAACCGATGCGCATGGGCGAACCTCTTTCCCTTAAGGCAACGTGGTCCCAGCTTGCGCGGCGCGGGCGCAAGGGGCGTTTAACTGCATCAGTATACGGTACGCGTCCGCGCGCCCTGGCGGCCCGCGCTGAAAACCGCAACGTTTCCGCTGTGTTAAATGGCCCCCTCGCGCGTCGTGGGTGCAGGCGCGCCCCTGTAGAATGGAATAACGTGTGGAGTTCGCTGTTCGCGTGCTGCAGACGTGCTGGTCTGCACTGCGCTTCAGCGATTTGCAATACAACGTGCTAGCGCGAAGGAGTACCATGACCAAGCATATTTTCGTCACGGGCGGCGTCGTATCTTCCCTGGGAAAGGGCATCACCGCAGCGTCTTTGGGGCATCTGCTCAAGGCGCGCGGTTACAAGGTTACCATGCAGAAGATGGACCCGTATTTGAACGTCGACCCCGGCACCATGAGCCCGTTCCAGCATGGCGAGGTGTTCGTCACCGACGACGGCCATGAGGGCGACCTCGACCTTGGTCATTACGAGCGCTTCATCGACGAGAACCTTTCCCGTGAATCCAACTTCACGCAGGGCTCCATCTATCAAACCCTCATCGCGCGCGAGCGTCGCGGCGACTTCCTCGGCGGCACCGTGCAGGTCATCCCGCACGTGACCGAGGCCATCAAGGAACGCCTGCGCCGCATCGCCGACCAGTCGGGCGCCGACATCGTCATCTCGGAGATCGGCGGCACCATCGGCGACATCGAGTCGCAGCCCTTTATCGAGGCCGCGCGCCAGTTCAAGAAGGAAAAGGACCCCGGCGACGTGCTGTTCATCCACGTCACGCTGGTTCCCTACATTGCCGCTGCCCACGAGGTGAAGACCAAGCCCACGCAGCACTCCGTCAAGGAACTGCGCTCCATCGGCGTGCAGCCCGACTTTATCGTGTGCCGTTCCGACCACGAGATTTCCGATCATGTGCGCGAGAAGATCGCCCTGTTCTGCGACGTGCGCCCCGAGGAAGTGCTCGCCTGCGCCGACAGCCCCTCCATCTACGAGGTGCCCTTCGGCCTGTTCGATCAGCAGTTCGACACGAAGGTGCTCGCGCGTCTGGGCCTGCCGGAAAACCAGATCGACCTCACCCCGCTGCGCAGTTTCCTCGACGCAGCGGCCAATTGCGAGCGCGAGTGCGACATCGCCGTCGTCGGCAAGTACGTCAGCCTTCCCGATGCCTACCTGTCGGTCATCGAGGCGCTCTACCATGCCGGCGTGCATAACAACTGCCACGCCAACGTGCATCTGATCGATGGCGAGGAGCTCAACGACGACAACGTCGACGAGGTGCTCGGGAACATGGACGGCGTGCTCGTCCCCGGCGGCTTCGGCCAGCGCGCCTTCGAGGGCAAGATTTGCGCCGTGCGCTACGCCCGTACGCATAACGTTCCCTTCTTGGGTATCTGCCTGGGCATGCAGGCGGCGGTGTGCGAGTTCGCGCGCGACGTCGCGGGCATGCCGGGCGCCACGTCGGCCGAGTTCGACGAGAATGCCGAGTTCCCGGTCATCGACCTCATGCCCGAGCAGGAGGACATCGAGGACAAGGGCGGCACCATGCGCCTGGGCGCCTATCCGTGCAAGGTTGCGGCCGATTCGAAGGCCCTTGCGGCTTACGGCGAGTCGATCATCTACGAGCGCCATCGCCATCGCTACGAGGTGAACAACGCCTTCCGCGACCGCTTGATCGACGCCGGCCTGGTCATTTCCGGCGTCTCTCCCGACGAGCGCCTGGTCGAGATGGTTGAGATTCCCGATCATCCGTGGTTCGTGGCCAGCCAGGGCCATCCCGAGTTCAAGAGCCGCCCGACGCGCCCGCATCCGCTGTTCCGCGAATTCGTGGCCGCTGCCGTCGCTCATCGCGCGTAAGCGTCCGCTCGGCCAGCGCAAAGGCGTCCTTCGGGACGCCTTTTTCAATGCGCTACTATATATAAGGTTGAGGAATTCGGTTAAAAGCCCGACGAGCTACCGGTGGAAGGCGGTTAACGATGGACGAGAGCATCGACACTGACGACCTGATCGACCTGTCAGCGGAGTACATCGCGTACCTGCGCATCGAACGCGGCAGCTCGCCGCGCACCATCGACGCCTACGAGGCCGACCTGGAGGCTTACCGGGATTTCCTTTCTGCCAATGACGTGTTCACGCTTTCCGCCGTTACGAGGGATGCGCTTGTCGCCTACGAATCGCACCTGTTCAGTGAGGGGTATGCGGCATCGACGGTGTGTCGGCGCATCTCGGCGGTGAAAGGTTTTCACCGGTTTTGCGTCTCCGAGGGCTACACCGGGAAGAACCCCGCGGGAACGTTGCCGCTTCCCAAAACGCCCGAACGTCTGCCTGACGTGCTGTCCATTCAGCAGATATCCGACATGCTCGATGCGTGCCCGACCACGACGCCCATCGAGCGTCGCGACCGCGCGATTCTCGAAGTCCTTTACGGCTGCGGCCTGCGCGTCAGCGAGCTTGTCGGCCTCGATGTCGCCGACGTCCAGCTTGCCGAGGGCTATGTGCGCGTCGTCGGCAAGGGGGACAAGCAGCGCGTCAGCCCGATATCGGGCGCGGCGGCGCGCTATCTCGCCGAGTATCTTGAGCAGGGCAGGCCGGAGTTGATGAAGCCCTACGCCAAACCCACTGACGCCGTGTTCCTCAACGCCCGCGGCGGGCGGCTTACGCGGCAGAGCGTCTTCAAGATTTGCGCCCGCGCCGGCCGGGACATCGGAGTGGCGAACCTGCATCCGCACACGCTGCGCCACTCGTTTGCCACCCATATGCTCGAGGGCGGGGCGGATCTGCGCGTCATTCAGGACATCCTGGGGCACTCCGACATCTCGACCACGCAGATTTACACCCACGTCGATCGCACGCATATCCGCGAGGAATACCTGCACGCCCATCCCCGCGCTTAAGGGGAGTCCGACCCTCCCACATCGCCCCACGCCAAGAAATCAGCACAAATCTCTCCCACATCGCCCCACGTCGTCTTGCGCCGTGGGGCGAATCTATATCTTGTGCCCGAAATCGATGGTCACCCACCATCTGGAACGGCCTTCCAACGACCTGTGTGCAATACATGTGCGCAGGTCGCGCATGGACTTCAACGAAAGCTTCAGGGGGACGGATGGTGGGGACAATATATTGCGAAGTGGGATGAAGTGGGATAGAATCCCAAACGTCGACACGCCGTGGGAGACGCGGCAGGAAGGATGGCATGGCTCAGGACGCCAACAACGTCAGGCTCAACGGTTTGTACCACCACAAGGTGGACGCCAAGGGCCGCCTGTCCCTTCCCGCATCGTTTCGCAAGGTGTTGCCGACCGATCTCATCGTGACCATCGACCCGTTCGACGAATGTCTGCGCGTCTATGTCCCGGAAGCTTTCAACCGCTGGGTTGACAAGGTGTTCGAGGACAAGTTCGGCGGCTACGACGACACCGATCGCACGCACGTGTACCTTCGCTCGCTTTTGAGGGAGCGCGCCAACGACGTCACCATCGACGCGGCGGGGCGCATCATGCTTCCCGCTGAGCTGCGCGGGTCCGTGGGTATCGAGAAGGACGTCGATTTGACGGGCAACGACGGCTACTTCGAGATCTGGGATGCGAAGCGCCACGAGGACAACCGCATGGATATCGATCTTTCCGTTCTGTTCCCCGGTCGTAAGGCGTGAGTACCATGACAAGCGAATATCGGCATATACCGGTCCTGCTCCCCGAGTGCCTCGAATACTTGAACCTAAAACCGCAGCACACATTCGTGGACGCAACGCTCGGAGGAGCAGGGCATTCCATTGAAGTTGCCAAGCGCATCGGGCGCGAGGGCACGCTTATCGGCATCGATCAAGACGACGTGGCGCTAGAAGCCGCGGGTCTTAAACTCGGGTCGCTGCCGCAGGAGTCGTGCCCAAGCGTCAAGCTCGTGCGCAACAACTTCGGCAACATGGACGAGGCGCTTGTAAGCGCCGAGGTTCCCGGCGTCGATGCATTCCTCTTCGACATCGGGGTCTCATCGGTCCAGATAGACACGCCGTCACGAGGCTTCTCCTTCAAGGAGGACGGCCCTCTTGATATGCGGATGGCTCCGGGTAAAGAAACCTTAACCGCAGCAGAGATCGTCAACACCTATACCGCAGCAGATCTCGCTCGGATCATCCGCATGTACTCGGACGAGAAATGGGCGAGCCGCATCGCCGAGTTCATCGTCCGGGCGCGCGAGAAGGCGCCGCTCGAGACGAGCGCGCAACTGGTCGATGTCATCAAGGCGGCCATTCCGGCAAGCGCCCGGCGTGCGGGCGGCCACCCCGCCAAGCGCACGTTCCAAGCGTTGCGCATCGAGGTGAACGGCGAGCTCGAAGTGCTCAAGCGCGGGTTGGAAGCGGCTATTAGGTGGGCGAATCCCGGTGGGCGGATCTGCGTGATCAGCTACCACTCGCTTGAAGACCGCATCGTCAAGGACATGTTCGCCAAGTATGCGAACCGGTGCACGTGCCCGCCCGATCTTCCGGTGTGCATGTGCGGCAAGGAGCCGATACTCAAAGTGATCACCCGCAAGCCGGTCGTGCCGACTGCGGAGGAGATAGAGCGCAACCCGCGCGCACGAAGCGCGAAGCTGCGCGTAGCCGAAAAGCTGTGAGGTGCCTAACCGATCGGCTGCGGCATGTTTAACCCAGGTCGGGCGCAAAGGGGCGCCGGGCCGTATGGAAGCTGACAGACTGATGTGAAGGAGGTGCCCCATGAGCGCGCAACCGGCGTACTATTCATATCCGAACCGCGCCCCCGAGCGCACCTCTCGCGAACGCATCCGGGTCGTACCCGGCCGTCGTCCAGACAAAAGCACCTCCGACGAGATAACGCCTACGCTCGTCATGGGGGTTGCGTTGGCCGTGTTCGCGCTGTTCGCCATTTTGGCGTTCGCGTGCTTGGGCCTGCATGCGGCCACCGTTTCCACCTCCATCCAATCGCAGGAGCTCTCGAACCAAATCGACGACGCCCGCACCGAGGGCACGTCGCTCGAGGTGACGCAGAGCCTGCTGTCCAATCCGACGCGCGTTCGTCAGCAGGCCGAGAAGCTCGGCATGTCCGCGCCCGAAAGCGTGGGGTCGATCACGCTTTCCGCCGACGTCGTCTGCACCGATTCCGATGGCGCGCTGTCGCTGTCCGATAGCGTCAAGACCGCGGCAACGGTCGCGGGGGAGTAACCTCTATGGCTAGGCAGGACCGACCGGGACGCCCCTCGTCCTCATCGCGTGCGACAGGCGCGCGCAATCAGCAAAACCAGGGCCGCGCTCGTCGCGGCTCTTCCTATCGGGGCACATCGTCTTCGCGTGCGGGGCGCACCGACGGCTTCGGGAGGCCGGAGCGTACGGGCACCGATGAGCGCGCAACCCGTCGTGGCAACGCGTCGCACACCCCGGCTCGCACCGGGCGT
>CAVBAM010000089.1:0-6232 GCA_963593315.1 Candidatus Methanomethylophilaceae archaeon
CGCCGAGCAACTTGCAAACGACTTCAACGACTCCCAACAGATTTCCGACTGGGCGTTCTTCGCGGTCTCGCTTGCGTGCTATTACGGCTCCAGTGACGAAAATGCCTGGGTTCATGGCTACGACAACGAAGACGGGACCCGTTCTCTTCGTCCGCAGGAAAGCATGACACGCGAGCGCGCCGCCACTATTCTCGCAAATATGCACATTGCACAGGAACGCCACGTCTAGATACAACCACGATTTTCAACCATAAAAGGCCCGCCGATGGCGGGCCTTTTTGTCCTATAGCCGCGCCCGATATCGCGAGGTGCCCTGGAAGGATATCGCCGGCTTTCGCGATATCCTTCCGCGATATCGCGGTTCCTTTGTGGGGATGATGCCTGTTCGGGGTGGGTATTGACGAATGTGCTAACATAGGCGGCTAGTATTGCTGTATTTCGAAGGGACGTGTTATGTCAGGGCATTCAAAGTGGGCAACCACGAAACACCGCAAGGCCGCGCAGGACGCTAAGCGCTCCGCCTTGTTCTCCAAGCTGTCGCGCAACATCACCGTTGCAGCCAAGGAGGGTGGCGACCCGAACCCCGACAACAACGCGTCGCTGGCCGCCGCCATCGACAAGGCCAAGGGCTACTCGCTGCCGAAGGACAAGATCAAGACCGCCATCGACAAGGCTTTCGGTTCGGGCAAGGACGCTGCGAACTACGAAACCGTCGTGTACGAGGGCTACGGCCCCTGCGGCATCGCCATTTACTGTGAGGCCCTGACCGACAACCGCAACCGCACCGCCGCCGACGTGCGCGCGGCGTTCACGCATGCGGGCGGCAACCTGGGCACTTCCGGTTCCGTTTCCTACATGTTCGAGCGCAAGGGTCAGATCATGATCCAGAAGGAAATCGAGACCGGCGACAAGAAGCACCCCATGGGTCCGAACGGCGCCGCCGCCGACGAGGAAGAGTTCGAGATGGCGGTCATCGAGGCCGGCGCCGACGATTACGAGGACGCCGACGACGAGTGGATCGTCTACACGCAGCCGTCCGACCTCATGGCCGTGAAGAAGGCTCTCGAGGAGCAGGGCGTGCAGGTCAAGGGCGCTGAAATGACCATGGAGGCCACCACGCCCGCCGAGGTGACCGCCAACGACGCGAAGAAGGTCATGCGCCTGGTCGATCGCCTGGAGGAGCTTGAGGACCTGCAGAACGTCTACCACACCATGGACATCACCGAGGAGATTGCCGCCGCCCTCGACGAGGAGTAGTTGCGGTTGCGCCGTGTTGGCGCGCGTGATTATGCGATTGAGAAGCCCCTTGGCCATGTGGCCGAGGGGCTTTTTCGTGCGGCTGAGGTGAGTCGAGTTGCCCGTCAGCCAGTGCCTCCGGGTCGATTGGCGAGCTTTCGCTCGCCCCTACAGACGGATTCCGCGGATTTGAGGATCGGGGAGGGGGGTTCCGCAACGTTTGTTCGTGTGATAGACTGTGCGAACAAACGTTTGGGTACGGCGAAAGGCTGGCATGGCGCAGGAGCGCATCATATTGGGAATAGACCCGGGGTTGGCGAATACCGGCTGGGGCGTAGTGTCTCAGCAAGGATCGCGCATGGCGTGCGTGGCGTATGGGTGCGTGTCGACGCCTGCTTCGATGGAATTGTCGTTGCGCTTGGCGAAAATACACGAGCAGATCGGGGCGGTAATCAGCCGCTTCGAGCCGACATGTTTGGGGATTGAGACGGTGTGGTTCGGGCAGAACATCTCGGCCGCGTTCGCCACGGGGCAGGCGCGCGGCGCGGCGTTGGTGGCGTGCGCCCAACACGGGCTTTCGGTGGGGGAGTTCACGCCGCGGCAGATAAAGATGGCCGTGGTGGGCACGGGGGCCGCCGACAAGGCGCAGGTGCAGTACATGGTGAAGAAGCTGCTGTCACTTGATGTGGAGCCGAAGCCCGACCATGCTTCCGACGCTTTGGCGGCGGCTATTTGCTATACCACGCACGAAGGGTTCGGAGGTGCTGGCGGGGCCGACGCTGTACGTCGGCTGGAGGCGCGCGGGCGCGTGATGGCGGGCGCGGGAACGGGCGGCGCTGCCGGTGCGGCTGCGCGCAAGATTTTGGAGGAAGGTGCGCGATGATCGCTTTCTTGAAGGGCATTTTGGCTGGTAAAACGGCGGACTGCGCGTTGGTTGACGTGCAGGGCGTCGGTTATGCCGTGGGTATGGCGCAAGGCGCTTTGGCGAAGCTGCCGGCGGTTGGCCAGCCGATTCAGGTGCACACGTATTTGCAGGTGTCCGACAACGGCATTGCCCTGTACGGGTTTTTGTCCCTTGAGGAAAAGGCGCTGTTCGAGCGTTTGATCACGGTGAGCGGGGTCGGCCCGAAGGTTGCGCTGGCGGCGCTTTCGGCGTTTTCGCCCGAGGCGTTGGTTGCCGCGGTCCAGGCGCAGGATGTTGCGGCCGTTCAGAAGATTCCCGGCGTTGGCAAGAAGACGGCCTCGCGCATCATCTTGGAGCTGAAGGGTTCGTTCGACCAGGGGCTTGCGAGCTTGTTCGATGGCCAGGGGCAGCCTTCTTCCGCCGCTTCCGTGGCTGCCGAGAGTTTGAAGGGGGCTCGCGAGGCGCTGCTGGCGCTTGGATTCGCCTCTGCGGAAGCGGATGTTGCGTTGAAGGGCGCGCCCGAGGGGTCTGATGAGAACGCGCTGATAAAATACGCGTTGAAACGACTGGGCAAGTAGTGCCTGCGGGTGCTGGTGTGCTTGCGAATGCGATGATCGATAGGGCGTAGATACGTGGCTGATGGTGTGAGAATAGAGGGCATGGTGTTCGAGGCGGGCGGTAGCATGCCTGCTGCCTCGAAGGGTGCGCCGGCGGAGTTTGACGCGAGCCAGCGGGCGGTGTCGCCCGAGCTGCTGGAGGATGACCTGGCGCTTGACCGCAGCTTGCGCCCGAAGCGCTTGGGGGATTACCTCGGCCAGTCGAAAATCAAGGAGTCGCTGGCCATTCTGATCCAAGCGGCGCAAGAACGCGGCGATGTTGCCGACCATATCCTGTTCTCGGGCCCTCCGGGCTTGGGCAAGACGACGCTCGCGACGGTGGTAGCCAACGAGCTTGGTGCGAGCATCAAGACGACGAGCGGCCCTGCCATCGAGCGCACGGGCGACCTTGCCGCGATATTGACGAACCTCGAAGAGGGCGACGTGCTGTTCATCGACGAGATTCATCGCCTGAACCGCATGGTCGAAGAAGTGCTCTATCCCGCGCTCGAGGATTTCGCGCTCGACATCGTGGTAGGCAAGGGGCCGGCTGCGCGGTCGATCCGTTTGGACCTGCCGCGCTTCACGCTAATCGGCGCGACCACGCGCACGGGGCTTCTGACCGGGCCGCTGCGCGACCGCTTCGGCATTGCATTCCGCCTGCAGTACTATACGCCGGAGGAACTCGCCTCCATTGTGCAACGTTCGGCATCTATCTTGGACGTGCCCATTTCCTACGATGGCGCGCTGGAGATAGCTCGCCGCAGCCGTGGCACGCCGCGTTTGGCGAACCGTATGCTCAAGCGCGTGCGCGATTGGGCGCAGGTGCGTGGAGACGGCGCCATCGACGAAGACGTCGCCGCGCAGGCGTTGAGCTTTTTCGAGGTCGATCCGCTGGGGCTGGATGCGGTGGATAATCGCATCCTCGAGCTGTTGTGCGTGCAGTTCGGCGGGCGTCCGGTGGGGCTTACCACGCTGGCATCGGCATTGGCGGAAGACCCGGATACGCTTGAGGACGTATATGAGCCGTATTTGATGCAACAGGGGTTGCTTATTCGCACGCCGAAGGGCCGACAGGCGACCGAGCGCGCTTACGAGCATCTGGGCATCGTTCACAACGTTGAAGCGTAGGGCGGTTGCGGTGCTCGCGCTATACTTGCGCGCGGAAGAGCGCGAACCTGCGAACAAGATGAGATACGAAGGCGGAAAGGGGCCGGCGTGTTTGAGCAAGATTACCTCATGAAGCTGCTGATGGCGTTTTATCAGGCGTTGTTTCGTAGCTTGCAGAAAGTTGAAGACGAGGACGAGGATCCGAAGGAAGCGGCCGACACGCTCGACGAGGTGGTTGGCAACGCCGTGGGCATGGATGGTTCGAGCCTGCTTGCGCTGTCTCCCGAGTCCATTCCGGCGGTGCTGCAGGTATCGGGAACCGATCCGCGCGTGACCGAGTTCGTGGCGCGCAGCCTGATGTTGTCCTCGGAGTATTTGACGCAGGCGGGCCATACCCAGCTGGCGAGTCTGCGTGCCGAGCAGGCTCGCGCGATTGCGAGTGCGTATGGGTTCGAGCTGCCGGACGACTTGCACGACCTCTCCGATTTGAAGGAGATCGCCGAGCAGGCGAACGCGTAGCCCAAGGTCGGACGCGGCTGTGGCGGTGTCCCTCGCCGGAAGGTGGAGCTGGAATGTTGGTTGCTGCGCTACCATGGCGTTCGGGCAACAGACGAAAAGGAGTATGCAGCATGCCGAAGATCGTAGCGGTTGACACCGATTTCGAGGACAACGCGATTGAGGAGCAGATGGCCGCTGATGCGGGCATTGAGTTCGCGGCGACGAGCGGGCGCGACGTCGACGCCGTAATCCGCGGCATCTTGGAAACCGGGGCCGATGGCGCCATTACGTCGTATTCGCTGTTCCCGCGTGAGGTGTTCGAGGCATGTCCGAATTTGAAGGTGGTCAGCCGCACCGGCGTCGGGTACGACGAGATCGACGTCGAGGCGGCGACCGACCATGGCTGCGCGGTGTGCAACGTGCCGGGTTACGGTACGGAGGTGGTATCCGATCACGCCATCACGCTGGCGCTTTCGGCGCTGCGCCGCATCAACGAGCTGGATGCCGATATGCGCAAAGGCATTTGGGATTACGCGCGCACACGTCCGCTGGGCCAGTGCCATGGCCGCACGTTCGGCGTGGTGGGCATGGGCGAGATCGGTCGTGCGGCGGCGAAGAAGGCCGCGGGGCTTGGCTTCGATGTCGTCTGCTGGTCCCGCAGCCTGAAGCCGGGTCGGCGCACGCCGGAAGGGTATCCTATCCTGCCGTTGGACGAGCTGCTCGCCAAGGCCGATGTCGTGAGCATTCACACGGCGCTCACGCCTGATACGCATCACTTGATCGATGCCCGCCGCCTGGCGTTGATGAAAGACGATGCCGTGATCGTGAACACCGCTCGCGGCGCTGTCATCGACACGGTCGCGCTTGCCGAGACGCTGAAGGCCGGCAAGCTGTGGGGCGCCGGCCTGGACGTGTTCGAGGAGGAGCAGCCGTTCGACTTCAACCACCCCATCATGAGTGCGCCGCATACGGTTCTTTCGGCGCATGCAGCGTACTGGTCGGAGGAATCAGGCCGCGAGCTTCGTCAGCGCACCATGCAGGCGGCAATCGACGCGGTAAGCGGTCGCGTCCCCGTCGATTGCCTGAATCCGCAGGTGTTCGCTAAATAGCTTTCCCGGTGATAGCCTCGACCGTTCTCGCGTCCGTCTTGCGCTTCATCGCAAGGCCGGCCGGATATGGGGCGTTTCCTGCTGGTAAAGTTCGCCCCGCTGGCCCTTCGATTGGGGTAGTATTGAGGGATAGGTGATTGCGGGCGCGAGCGGGGGCTTAGGCGGTGTTGGCAGGTCCCGAGACGATTGGCGTCTGCATTCAGGCAACGTCTCCGTTGAAGGAGGATTCAATGCACAGCACTTCGAAAATCCCGTCCGATATCGGCACTCCGACTGCGTCCCGTCCGCTTATCCGGCGCGGGTCGCACGCGGTGCTCTCGGTCACACTCACCGCGGCGCTCGCGTGCATGACGCCCGTCGCGGCTTTCGCGTCCGATGCCGACGTGGCCACTGATTGGGCGAATGCCGCCGCCCAGCTCGATGACGGCAGCTACGAGCCTTACTCGTTCGCTACGTCCGACGGCGCCTCGTCGCTTGCCGCAACTTCCGACTCCGGCACCGTCGAGCCGCTGAAGGCTAAGTACGACCTGCGCGACCCCAACGGCGACGGCGACCGTTCCGACAGCGTGCTCACCTCCATCAAGCTGCAGAACCCATGGGGCACGTGCTGGGCGTTCTCGACCATCGCGGCTTCCGAGGCGAGCATCCTGTCCGAAGCGGGCAAAACCGCGGCTGAGACCGGCATGGATCTGTCCGAGCTGCAGCTGGCCGACGCCATCTACAAAAGCGACGGCGCGCCCGCTTCCGTGGTCGGCGACGCCCAGGCGGGCGAGGGCTTC
>CAVBAM010000090.1:0-6195 GCA_963593315.1 Candidatus Methanomethylophilaceae archaeon
GGGGTTTCGGCGCCCTCGGCGACTCACTGGCAGACGCCCGCCATAAAAAAGCCACCGGAAACCAGGGGTGTCCGGTGGCTCGATGCGTCTTTCCTTTTCGTTAGAAGCAGAACGCCAGAATTACGCCGATCTCGGTGTCTGCGGTCGTTCCGTACCCGGGCCTGCCGCTGGTCTCGGGACAGTAAATCTCGGTGAAGGAGCCGGGCCAGTGTGCGTTCAGCATTGGCGAGCGTTCCCAGCAGCGAAGCATGTTGCGATCCAGATTTGCGGGGTTGTTTCCGGCGCGCGTGGTGAATTTGAGGCATTTCCAGGTTGTCGTGGAGGAGTGAACGACTTCCTTGTTGATCCAATGCTGATACTGGGAACCCTCGAACACGGCAAAGCCTTCGACGCCGACGCCGGTGTATTCGCTGTAGCTCAACACCCAGAACTTGTTTTGAGAGTACGCCAGCTCGGTGCTCATGTCGCCCTTGCTGGACGCCTTGCTCACCGCGAGGATCTTGTCGGTGAAGGCCGCGTCGAAGTTCTTGTAGATGGCACCGCCTTCCTGCATGCTCGCGTGCAGTTCGGTCGCGCCCCAGCCGCCGGTATTGGTTTGTTTGCTGTTCATGGCGGCGGCCTCAGGCAGTACATGCGTGGCCTGGAAGGTGATGTTGCAGCCTTCCTTGTCATGGTTGCCCACCTGGAGAATGCGGAACTCCGCGTACTTGTTGGCTTCCTGGGCCTGCCCGCTCCCGTCGATGGTCGTGCCGTTCCAGCGGGTGTACAGGTGCACGGAATCGTCGGTGAGGTACTTCGCGTATTCCGCGATCACGGCCGCGTCGCCACCCTTGATGGCGGCGATGTCGGAATCGATCTGCGACATGGGCTTCAAAACGGTCGCGGTCGGGTCCTGCGCGCCGGCAGCCGCCAGCCAGTAGCCCTTGACGCTCCATTTCGCGTACAGCGTCAGGTCGGACGTGATATGCGTGCTGAAATCGAAGGCCTGCGTATAGCCCTTGTCGGTGTACCAGCCGACGAACTCGTAGTCGTTGTTGGCGGGCACGGTCGGCTTCGCGGCGCAGGCGTAATCGCGGACGGTCTGGCCGTCGACCTTGCAATCAACGCCGCACGTGTCGAAGCTGACGGTGTGGGTGGTGAAGCTGACGGTGCCGCTCTCGAAGGCGTTCGCCAGCACGACGGCCACGCGTTCGCGGGGAATTTCCTGGGCGGGCTTCAGGTAGCGCGCGCCCTGCTCTTCGTAGCCGTTGACGATGCCTTTCGCCTTCGCCCAGGCGACCGAGGCGCGCGCCCAGTCGGAAATGGCTCCCTCGTCGGCGAAGCCTTCCAGCACGGACTGGTCGGCGGTAGCGGCGCCGGCGGGATCGGCGTAGTTCGCCAGGATGGTGGCCAGCTGTTCGGCGGTCACCGGGTCATCCGGACGGAATTCGGCGCCGTCCGCAACCTCGAAGCCGTGGATAACGCCCGCCGCAACCGCCCAGTTCGCCGCACCGGTATACCAAGCGCGATCCGCGACGTCGGGCATGCCGGTGGCGTTGTCGGCGTCCTTGGCGTAGGTGCCGGCGGCCTTAGGTTCGGCCACGCGCCACAGGATGGTGGCCAGCTCGGCGCGCGTAAGGGTTTTGCCCACGCCGAATTTGCCGGCGTCGGGGCCTTCGGTGTAGCCGGTCATCAGGTCGTTTGCGGAACAGAACGCCACGCCCTCGGCATACCACGAGCTGGGGACGACGTCGCTGTATTCGCATGCGGGGTTGAAGGATGGGTCGTCTTTTTCGTTCGTGTCGGCGTTTTCGGCCGCAAAGGCCAACGCCGGCACGAGCAGGGCCGCCAAAAAGGCGACGCCCAGTGCCGCAGAGATTTTCCGCCAGCATCGTGGGGTCATGTCTGGCTCCTTTCAGTAGGTTTTGCTCGCCTGAACGGGTCGAACGTGTTCGGGCGAGTGGGAAAGATACAGGAAAAGTATATACGCCTGCTGGCAATTGCGCACGTGTTCGTTTCAAGGGGGGATGCCGCCAGGCGTGGCGCTCTTTTCCCGGGCGGGTCCCTTCCGACTTCGCCGCCTTTGTTGCCATCCTGTTGCTCTCGAGCTTGCGGGAGGGCGCTTCACCGGCGGCAGGTTTTCCGAGTTTCCGAGCCTGCGTGCACGGATTCGGGGTGATTTTGGCAGGTTTTCCGAGTTGCCGGGGCTTCGTGCAGGCTTTTGGAACAGGAAATCGGAAAACCTGCCGCTGATTAGGCGAAATGGCTGTACGGCGATTCGGGAACTCGGAAAACCTGCCGCCGGAGCGCCGAATCGCTGCACAGAGGCTCGGAAAGTCGGGAAACCCGCCATTGCGGTTTCGCGCGGACGGCAGATCCGGCATCGAGTCTCGCGGCGCCGCATATTCCGGCTCCGCCGGAAGCTCGCTCTTGCGATGCGCGCCTACGTCCATCCCGATGAGCTCTCGCGAACGCGAAATTCGGGTATGTGGTTTTGCGTGCGTTAATCTGGCCGGAAATCAATCCGGAACTGGAATTTCGTAGGTTCGAGCGAAAGCTCGAACCTTAATAGAGAGCGACCGAAGGTCGCGACACATTTTTCCTGGCGAGCAAGCTGAATACGCAGGTTGGCAAGACGTCGCAGCAGGAAGTAGGGTCGATCAAAAGATCGACCAGGCCGCAGGCGATTCCGGGACGTTGAGGACTTGCCGGCCGGCGAATGCCCGCCGCCCCCGCCCGCCTTTCTGCTTCAACTTTCGTTTACGTGCTTTTGGCCCGCGCGGATATGCGGGTGTGCCTTGCTATAGTTGCTATCGATTGAATCGTTAACCCTATTGACCTCGAGTGCTGCCCGCCACGCCGCGCCCGGGATGGATGAAGGATACCGTTATGCCTGATAGCAAGCGCTATTGGGACGTGTCGCCCACCGAGAGGGCCGACGCGTCTTTGCAGCGAATGACCGACGGCGGCTCCCTGGCGGCGCTCGTCGATGAATGGGATTAGGAAGGGCGAGCTTATGTCGAAGAGGCTCAAGAAGAAGACCGCAATACTGGTGGGCGCCATCGTGGTGAGCATGGTGGTCATGGGGGCGTTGCTCAACAACATGCAGGAAAAGCTCCAGCAGGCCAATTGCGATTCCGAAATTCAACAGCAGATGGAAACGCTGCCGGAGCTTTTGCAGGAAGCGGCCGATGAAACGGCACAGAACACGCAAACCTACGACGCCATCTACCAGTCGAAGGCCGAAACCATCCGCTTCATGGTGGACAACAATGTCGGCTTCGAGGCCACCGATGCCAAGATGGCCGAATACGCCGACCTGTTCAACGTCAACAACATGATGGTCGTCACCAAGGGCGGCACCGTGGTGGCGAAGGCGGCCGACACCAAGGCGGACTTCAGCCAGGCGCGCTTCAGCGAGCTGTGCACCACGTTCGATACCGGCAAGGCATCCGACGCCGTCGAGGTGGATCTTCCCGACGAGGGCTGGTACGACCGCTATTACGCCTGCGCGCTCGACGGCAATACCATGGTGGTCATCGAGCAGAACCCGCAGCAGCTGGCCGATTTGGTGGAAACCACCGGGTCGCTATCCAGCGTGCTCAAGGACGTCACCATCGGGCAGAACGGCTACGTGATGGCCGTCTCCGCCGATGATTACGAGATTGCGTACAATCCCTCCGATGCGCTCATTGGCTCCGACGCCTTGGCCGAGGGCTTCGACGCGTCCGATCTGAAAGACGGCAACTTCTTCCGCGCCAAGTTCGCCGGACAGGCACTGTACTGCGGCGTTTCGCAGATCGACGACACCTACTACGTCTACGCCGTGCCCGAGTCGGACATGACGGCCGCGCGCACCATCACCGTCGGCGTCATCCTTTTCGTGTTCTTGGGCGTGATGGTGGCCGTGGCGCTCTACGGCATCTACGTGATGCGTGACGACGAGCGCGCCGGCACGGGTGAGCGCCTGGGCGCCTTCGGGCCCTACCAATACAACCGCTCCATCGGCAAGAAGGCCGTGGTGCTTTCCGTCGTCGGCTTTTTCGTGGTCGTGGGCATCGCCTTCTATATGCAGACGTTGTTCGCGCTGTCCAACCAGTCGGTGACGAACAACCAGCGCGCTACCGAGATTTCCGAGACGCTCGACCGCAATAACGCCCGTGCCGCCGAGCTGAAGCAGCAGTACTCCACGCGCTACATCACGAAGTGCCATGAAGCCGCCTACATCATCCAGCAAAACCCCTCGCTGGCCACGCGCGAAAAGCTGCACGAGCTGGTCAATGTCCTGCAGATCGCCACCATCTACGTCTATGACGGCGACGGCTCTATGACCGCGTCTAGCACTTCGCAGCGCACCTACAGCCTGTCGACCACCTACGGCGATTCGTCCTACGAGTTCCGTTGCCTGCTCGGCGGCAAGGACGAATACGTGCAGGAGCCGGCTGTCAACGCGACCACCGGCGAGGTGCAGCAGTACCTGGGCGTGGCGCTCTATGATAACTCCGGCATCGCCAACGGCATCGTCCAGATTTCCGTGCGCACCACGCGCCTGCAGACGCTTTTGGCCAGCGTGAAGATCGACCGCGTGCTCGACGGCGTGAAGGTGGGGGCCGAGGGCTTCGCATTCGCGGTGAGCAAGGACGGCGACAACACGGTGGCGTACTATCCGAATTCCAAGCTGCAGGGCAAGGCCGCCGCCGATTTGGGGTTGACGAAGGCGCAGATAAAAGACGGTTTCTCCGATTACGTGACGTTGGGCGGGGAAACGTATTTCGCGAATAGCCTGGAACTTGATGACTGCTATCTTTACGTGGCCGGGCCTGAAGGCGAGCTCATGGCTGAGCGCGGGCCGCTGTCGGTGACGACGGGCATCATCGCGGCGCTGTGCCTGGCGTTCGTGTTCGTGGTGCTGTCGCTTGAGCGGCGCCAGACGGCGGGGGCGGGCGCCGGGGCGGTTGCCGGCGGCTCGGCTTCGGCTAGCGGGCACGTATCGGCTTCCGCTTCCGCCTCTGCCGACGGGCGCATCGTCGACGTGACCATGGCCGATGGGCGCACGAAGCGCAGCGAGAGCGCGGTGAGCCGCTGGTTGAACCGCTCGCTTGGGTGGCGCGAGAAGACGCCCGAGCAGAAGCTCGCGACCACCATCAAGTGGTTCTTGGGCGTGGCGGCCTTCGCCGTGTGCTTCGCCGTCGTGTTCAAGGATTCCATTTTCTCGGAGACGTCGGTGTTCCGTTACATCTTGGGCGGCGAATGGGAGCGTGGCGTCAATATCTTCGCCATCACGGCCTCCGTCATGTACGCCTGCGTGGCCGTCACCGTGGCCGCCGTGGCGCAGTGGCTGCTGCATATGCTGGCCGATGTGCTGGGGGCGCGCGGCGAAACCGTGTGCCGCCTGCTGTCGAGCATCGTCAAGTACGGCATGATCATCTTCATGCTGTACTGGTGCCTGGGCGTGCTGGGCGTGGACACAGCCACGCTTCTGGCTTCCATGGGCATCATCACCCTGGCGCTGTCGTTCGGTGCGAAGGATCTCATCACCGACATCCTGTCGGGCCTGTTCATCATCTTCGAGGGCGAGTTCCGCGTCGGCGACGTCATCCAGGTGGGCGGCAATACCGGCACCGTCATGGATATCGGCGTGCGCACCACCAAGATCAAGAACGGCAGTGGGGACGTGCTGGTGCTGCGCAACAGCGGCATATCCAACGTGGTGAACAAGACGAAGCTAGACTCCTACGCTAACGTCGACATCATCTTGCCGACGGGGGAGAGCCTGCCGTATTTGGAGAACGTGCTGTCGCGCGAGCTGCCGAAGGTGCGCGAGCGCGTGCCCGAGATTCTCGACGGGCCGTTCTACAAGGGCGTGGTGGAATTGGCGGACGGCACTATGACCGTGCGCGTGGTGGCCACGTGCGCCGAGAAGGATCGCGGGAACTTGGAGCGCGCATTGAAGCGCGAGATGAAGCTGCTGCTCACGCGCAACGACATCGCGCCGTACACGAAGGCGTTCGAGCACGACGGCGACGACGAGACCGTGGAGGAGAAGCGCGCCGATGCTGCCGAGCTGCGTGCTGCGGACAAGTTCAACAAGCAGCAGTCCGAGGCCGCCGAAGCCCTTGGCAACGAAGGCCCCGAAGCCGGTGCCGGCGGAGCGCAAGGTTAGAGTTGTTTAGGGAAGCAGGGTCGTTCGCAAGAGCGACCCTGCGCCGCGAAGGC
>CAVBAM010000091.1:0-6167 GCA_963593315.1 Candidatus Methanomethylophilaceae archaeon
AGGGAATTTCGGGTTTTGCGGCAGGGCCGAAAATGTAATTGAGTGATAAGAAGAAAGCGGCGCGTGTTGCGCGTAATAGGCCGCAAAAAAGACGGTCACCCCTGCGTATTCTCAGGGGCGACCGTCCTGGAAACTTTACCGAAAGCTTATCGGCGAAAATCTTAGGCTTCGCCGGTGGCGGCCAGACGGCCGGCGCGGCGGCCGAACGTCATGGTGCGGCCGCAAGCCAGACCGGTGAACAGGTTCGGGTAGCTCACGCTGAAGAAGCCGCCCGAGCAGTCGCCGGCCATGTAGAGGCCCTCGATCTCGGTGCCGTCCTCACGAACAGGGTGCATGTTCGTGTTGATACGGATGCCGTCGAGCGTGGCCAGGAACCAGGCGCCGGTGCGGATGCCGTAGTACGGCGGGGTCTTCAGGGCCATCAGACGATAGGGCTCCTTGTTGTAGTCCTCGTCCTTGCCGGCCTCGGCCATCTCGTTGTAGCGGTTGAACGTCGCAACGAAGTTGTCCACGGGGATGTTCAGCTTCTGAGCCAGCTCGGCGGGCGTGTCGGCCTTCATCAGGAAGCCCTTTTCCTCGAGGCTTTCGAACAGGGCCGGCATGTCGTCGATGGAGCGGTTCGAAGGCGAGCCGTTGTCGAACGGGTACAGGCGGCAGCAGCCGACCTCGTTCATCTGCTTGACCTGCTCGCGGTAATCGCTGTCGAAGATGTCGCAGTAGGTATGGCCGGGCTGCATGACGGTGGAGTGCAGCATGTAGTCGTACGGGCCGGACTCGTTGCAGAAGCGCTTGCCGTTGAGGTTGACCTTCATGAACGGCTGCTCGCCGAACCACCACCACTCGCCAACGATGCCGTCGCCGGCCAGCTCGTCGGGCTTGACGCAAGCACGGTTGAACGTGCAGGCAGCGCCCAGCGGGTCCATCTCAGCGCCCACCCACAGCGCGGCCTTGATGCCGTCGCCGGTGGGGTTGCCGCCCTTGCCGGAAGCCGCGATGCGGATCTTCTGGTTCCAGGGCTGGCGCGCCTGCATCATCTCGACGTTGTTGCCGTAGCCGCCGGTCGTCAGGATGACGCCCTTGGGGGCCTTGATGCGGATGTAATGGCGATCCTTCACGTCGCGAGCGATGACGCCGACAACGCGGTCGTTGGCGTCCTGCTCCAGCTTGACGAACTCGGTCGCCCAGCGGAACTCGGCGCCCTTCTCCTCGGCGTACTCCATGAGCGAAACGCCGAAGTTGAAGTTCTTGTCCTGCTTGCCCAGCTCGGTCTTGTTCGGGCTGTGGCCGGTGGCGTAGGCCTTGTCGCGCGCGCCCTGACCCTCGGTGCCGACGGAGCCTTCGAAATCCATCTGCAGGCGACCGTCGCGCTCGACGATCTCGGTCATCCAGTCAACCATGTCGCCGGACTCATCGCACCACAGCTTCACGAGGTCGTAGTTGATGAAGCCGTTGGCGTAGCGGACAATGTCCTCCATGGCCTCCATCTTGTCGATCTCGAACTGCGGGTACTCGGCGAAGGACGCCTTCTGCAGCTTGGAGTTGATGGAACCGATATCCTCGCGAGGAGAGCTCACCTTGGTGGCGCGGTCGATGCCGAGCACCTTGGCGCCGTTCTCGGCGGCGGAGATGCAGGCCGGCAGGCCGCCGGTCTTGCAGCCGCACACCACGACGTCGACCTCGATGGTCTCGGTGATGTCCTTCTCGGCGATGACGGGGGCCTCGCCCAGCCAGCTCGGCGTGCTGGGCAGCTCGCCGGCGGAAGCGCTGACGGCCTCTTGACCCTCGGAAACCGTGGTGCCATTGCCGCAACCGGACAGCGCGCCCATGGCGGCGGCGCCGATTGCCGTGATGCCCGCACCCTTCAGGAAGGTGCGGCGGTCGAAACCGTTAGTTTGCTGCGTCATGCGGAGTCTCCCATCCCTCGGGCACGTTCAAGCTGTGGCACTGGGCGCACATAAGGACGCTGGTCTCGTGGACCTTGTGGCAATCGCCGCACTGAAGCGCCAGGTCCTGGTGGCTGCTATGCGGGTTGTACTTCTCGTCGTTGCCCTCGAAGCCCCACGTGTTCGCCACGACCTCTTCCATGTTGTGGCAGCCGCTCCTAGCGCAGAACTCCTCGCTGGCGGTGACCTCGTCGGCAGCCAGGTGCGTGCCGTCGGCGGTCATCTCGAAGCTGTCGCCGGTCCACTTCATGACCTCGGTGATCTGATCGTTGATGATGGGCTCGTGGCAGCTGAGGCAGTTCTTGCCGGCCTCGGCGTGCGCCGTCACCAGCATGCCGCTGTTGCCGCTGTAGTAGCTTTCCACGTAGCTGTCCATCGGCTTGTGGCAGATGGAATTGCAGAAGCTGGGCTGCTCATGCCACACCCAGAAACCTGCGCCGGCCACGATCACGACGACGGCGATGACGCCGCCGACGATCCAGCCTCGCTTGGCCTTGCGCTTGGGTGCGGGCGCGCCCGATTGCGCATCGGAGCCTGCGGCGCCGGCCGCGGGCTGGCTGGTCTTCTCGTCTTCAGCCATAGGGTCCTCCTTCTTGGTTCGCTTTCCCTCTTCCGACGCTTGCCATAGTGCGCCCGAACGCATGCGCGCGCCTAGTACCCCCGTGGGGTAAAGTTGGTGTTTCGCCTGATGGATGCGGGGTAAGGATGATGTTCGGGAAGGCGCGGGTATGATGGCGCCGAAGACGGGAAGACGCCCTTCGGGTCGGTTCCGAAGGGCGTCTTGGTTACGCGGTTTCGCGCGGAATCTATGCGGTTTGCGGGCTTTCGAGGGATCGGGCGCGGCCTCGGCGGGCGGGCGGCTACGCGGCCGGGCGGAAATGCGATGGGCGGTTTGCGCCGCAGCCGGACCCCACCACCGGCTGGCAAACTTTAGTCGATCGCGATGCTGCGACGAGCCTCGGGCTCGGGCTTGGCGACCTTCTTCGGCACGTCGATTTGCAGCGTGCCGTTCTCGAAGCGGGCCTTGATATCCTCTTCCTCGATATCGTCGCCGACGTAGAAGGTGCGGCTGCACTTGCCGGTGAAGCGTTCCTGGCGCACATAGGTTCCGCCGGCGGAAGCGTCCTCGGTTTCGGACTTGGTCTCGGCGGTGACGGTCAGGTAGCCGTCCTTCAGCTCGGCCTGCACGCCTTCCTTGTCGAAGCCCGGCAGGTCGATGATGAGCTCATAGCCGGCATCGGTTTCCTTGATGTCGGTGCGCATCAGGTTCGGCGCGGTCTTCACGCTCGGGGAAGCCATCGTGCCGAAGAAGTTGTCGAAGGGGTCGGCCATCAGATCGTTGAAGAAGCCGCGGTTGCTACGAGTAGGTACCAGCATGGACATCATTGTCATCTCCGTTTCCCGGTTGCCGGAGACGCCGCCCGCCCTGATTGCCTCGTCGCTCGGAAACTCCGGTTCCTCGCGTTGGCGGCGGCGTGCCGTACAACCACCTTGCTGTTTTGCGCGGCCCCGATGGGGGCGCGTTTCTTTAGAACACTTGTTGTTATAGTCCCCGAATTAGCACTCTGCAAGCGAGAGTGCTAACGCGTTACCTTCGCGTCATCGGCGCGTCACGGAGCGGGAACCCGTGGCGAAAATGTGCACTCCACATCCCGTTCACCAACTTTTAAGGCTTCTTTCAGAATGCGCGCGTACTATAACAACTGTTCCTTTCCCTTCCCTTTAAGGATCGCGTCCTTCCCATCCGCGATCCTGCCAGGAGTTAGGAGTTCCCACCGACTCCCGGCACTAAGGAACGCGCAGGATTCCCACCTGCGCGATGGCTGCGGGGCCGCCTTCCCATCCATGCCCCGCAGCCGGCGGGGGCGCATCCTTCCCAATAGCGCCCCCGCCTTTTTCTTTTCGTTTCCTGAAGCTGAAATACATCGTCTTTGCACGTCGGCTTCGCGCCGTCGGCTCACCCGGATACCGCGCGAGCTCCTCGTTTGCTACGGATTTTGACCGCATGCGCATGCGCTCGTGCGGCTGCCAGCCGCGTTCGGCTACTATGGAATTCGAACGAAGGGGGTTTCCATGCGTGCAACGCCACGGCTTTCCAGCATCGAACAGGTTTCGGAGGGCTGGATCAACAAGTACGTCCTGACGTACATCCTGCCCGATGGGTCGTCATTCCAATACGAAAGCGCTTCGCGCAAGAAATTGGACGCCTACCGGGCCGAGCTCGACCGGCTTGAGATGCAAAGCTCGGCCGTTATCGAGGCCATCGATGGCGGTGCGGCCGATTTCGGGTGCGCCGCGGCCGCGGCGGCGCAGGAAGGCGCCGGCGCACGAAGGACGGCAGATGCGGTTTCGATCGTGCCGCAAACCGACGACGGGAAACTGGTGCTCATCCGCGAGTTCCGCTACCCGCTTAACAGCTGGGTCGTCGGGCTGCCCGCGGGGCTGGTGGAGCCGGGCGAGGATCTGGCCTGCGCCGTCGATCGCGAGCTGCGCGAGGAAACCGGCTACGCGCTGCGCCGCGACATCCCCGCAGCCGAGGCGCTTGAGCTGCTGCCGCAGGCGGGCCATTCATCGACCGGGATGAGCGACGAATCGGTGCAGACGGTGTTTGCCCAGGTGGTGAAAGCCGGCGACGCAAACCCGGAACCGAACGAGTTCATCGAGGTGTTCACGTTGCCATTGGCTGACGTGCCGCGCTTCCTTGCGCAGAACAAGCTGCCGATGGGCACGCGTTTGCAGTTGGTTCTGGAGATATTCGCCCGCACGCAAAGGTAGGAAACGAAAGGGCATCGCCCCGGCGTGCGCGGACGTGCTAGCACGCGGAAGCGCACGGGCGCGGTTCGCCCACCGCAACGCGGCGGCCAGGGAAACTGCGGCGGACGCTTCCGCGGAGGCCGCGGCGGCCGCAGCGACGCCCTTCCCTACACGAAGCGCAGCGCGTGCGTGAAGCCGGCCCAGGACAGCGGGTCGGTGTCGCGCACGAAGGCGCCGAAGGTGGGCGCGTGCACGTAGTGGGTGCCGCCCTCGTTGCAGGCGATGCCGACATGGCCGTTGTAACCGTCGCCGTAGCTGATCCACAGCACGTCGCCCGGTTCGGCATCCTCGACGGGAAGCGCCGCGGCGGCGGAATAGTACAGCGACTCCGTTTGATGCGGCAAGGAGATTCCCACCTGCAGATACGCCCAGCGAACCAGACCCGAGCAGTCAAACGTCTCGGGGCCCTCGGCGCCCCACACATACGGGCAGCCGATGCGGGAGAGCGCATAGTCCACCACCGACCCGTTCGACGGGATGGCCACCGACGGGATGCTGTAGGCGTACTGCTTTCGGACGGCCGCCGACGACGCGGCCGCCTCCTCGGCGCGGTCGCGGTCCTGTTCGGCCTCGAGCGCCTCCTTTGCCTCCTGATCGAGCTGTTCCAGAATGGCCTGCATGTCCTGCACCTTCTGCTGCGCCTCGTTCTTGATGCGCTCGGCCTCTTCGGCCGCTTCCGCCGCGGCCTGCTCCTGCTCCTCCAGCTCCACCTTGTCGTCAGAGATTTGGTCGCGCAGGGCGCGGTTCTCCTCGATCATCTTCTCGTCGTTGTCGTTGAGCGCCTGGTACATGTCCAGGCCCGTGGCGAATTCCTTCCACGACGCCGAGCCCATGAGCAGATCGACGAAGGTGAACTTGCCCGCCTTGTACATGCCGACACAGCGTTTCGCCAGGCGATCCTGCAGAACCGCGATGCGCTCGTCGGCGCTGTCGATGCGCTGCTGGGCGTCCTCGACCGACTTGACGGCCTGCTCGTGCTCGTCGAGCGCCGTGTAGTACTTCTGCGCGGCCTCGGCCAGCTCGTGCTGCAGCGACGTGACGCGCTGGTAGACGGCGTCGGCCTGGGCGAGCTTTTCCTCGGCAGTCGGCTCGTCTTCCTTGGACTCGTCGGAGTCCTCGTCTTTATCGGCGCTTTCCGCATCCTCGTCCTCGTCGGCCCATGCGCGACCGAAGCCGAGCAGCGTGGACGCGCCGAAAACAGACGCAGCCGACATGAACAGACGACGGTCGATAAGCTGGTTTTTGGACATGCGGAAACACCTCGAGACAACGCCGACGCTCCCCTTCGCGTGCGACGATTTTGATCGCTTGCATAAAGTTAGTATACGGAATCACGCCTGCTCATGTGCCGCATAAGGTGAATTATCCGCAACGAAGGGATGAATTCTCCAAGAAGCTTCGACAATGAAG
>CAVBAM010000092.1:0-6113 GCA_963593315.1 Candidatus Methanomethylophilaceae archaeon
CGACGCCGACGGCTACCGCACCGGCAGCATGAACGGCCGCTAGCTCAAGAAGACCCCCGGCAGAGAAGGGGGGCGCCCAAAACGGCCGCCTCGCCCTTAGCTGCGCCGCGAACCCCCATAGGCCGCGTTCTTCCTATTCCCGAAGGCGCTGCCCTTGCGCGCGGTCTTCTTCAGATCCTTCAGCACGTCGGCCTCGCTTTCGCCCTCGACCGCCGAGCGCAGGCGCACCACCTCGTCACGCAGGCGCGCAGCCTCCTCGAAGTCCATATTGCGGCTCGCCTCGGCCATGTCGTCCTCCATGTTCGAGATCACGCGCAGCACCTCTTCGCGCGAAAGCTCGGCCAGCTGGCGATTCACGTCCTCGGAAGACACGTCGCCCATCTCGTCATGCACGTAGCTCATGATGTCCACAACGGCTTTGGTGATGGTCTTCGGCGTGATACCGTGCTCTTCGTTGTAGGCCATCTGGATTTCACGGCGCCGCCGCGTCTCGGTGATGGCGATGTCCATGGAATCGGTCGTTTTGTCGGCGTACATGATGACCTGGCCGTTCGCGTTGCGCGCGGCACGCCCGATGGTCTGGATAAGGCTTCGTTGATTGCGCAGGAAGCCCTCTTTGTCGGCATCCAAAATGGCCACCAACGTCACCTCGGGCAGGTCGAGCCCCTCGCGTAGCAAGTTGATGCCCACCAGCACGTCGAACTTCCCCAGGCGCAAATCGCGCAGGATGTCCACGCGCTCAAGCGTGCCGATGTCGCTGTGCATGTAGCGCGCGCGAACGCCCCGATCGAGCAGATGGTCGGTCAAGTCCTCGGCCATCTTCTTCGTCAGCGTCGTGATGAGCACGCGCTCGCTTCTCTCGGCGCGCTCCTTCGCCTCGTCGATGATGTCGTCTATCTGGCTTGCCGAAGTTCGCACGATGATTTCGGGGTCCAAAAGGCCTGTCGGGCGAATGATCTGCTCAACCTGCTGCTGGCTCACCTTCAGCTCGTAGTCGCCCGGCGTGGCCGACACGTAGACGAACTGCGGGATGCGCTCCTCGAACTCGTCGAAGCGCAGCGGGCGGTTGTCCAGGCAGCTCGGCAAGCGGAACCCGTGTTCGGCAAGGGTGATTTTGCGGCTGCGGTCGCCCTCGTGCATGCCGCGGATCTGTGGCACCGTCACATGGCTCTCGTCGATGATGCACAAGAAATCATCTGGGAAGTAGTCGATGAGCGTGTAGGGCGGCTCGCCCGGTTCACGGCCGTCCAAATGGCGCGAGTAATTCTCGATGCCGCTGCAAAATCCCATGGTTTCGAGCATCTCGAGGTCGTAGTTGACGCGCATTTCCAAACGCTGCGCCTCGAGCAGCTTCCCCTCGTCCTTGAACTGCTGCAGGCGTTCGCGCAGCTCGTCCTGAATGGTTTGAATGGCGCGCTCCATCTTCGGGCGCGCGGTGACGTAATGCGACGCCGGCCACACCGGCAGCGCCTCGTAGCTTTGCAACACCTCGCCGGTCACGTTATCGATCTCGGCGATTTCCTCAATCTCGTCGCCCCAGAACTCAACCCGGATGGGATTATCGGCATAAGGCGGGAAGATGTCCAAGTTGTCGCCGCGCACGCGGAACGTCCCGCGCTTCAGCTCGTAGTCGTTGCGGTCGTACTGGATGTCAATCAGGTCGTGAATGACCTGGTCGCGATCCTGTTCGACCTGCTTGTCCAAAAACACCGCCATGCCCGCGTAATCCATCGGGCTGCCGATGCCGTAAATGCAGCTCACCGATGCCACCACGATGACGTCGCGCCGGGAAAGCAGCGCACTGGTGGCAGCATGGCGCAGCTTCTCCACCTCTTCGTTGATGGACGCATCTTTCTCGATGAACGTGTCGGAGCTGGGAACATAGGCTTCAGGCTGGTAGTAGTCATAGTAGCTGACGAAGTACACGACGGCGTTGTCGGGGAAGAATTCCTTCAGCTCGCTGGCAAGCTGGGCGGCAAGCGTCTTGTTCGGAGCCATCACCAACGTGGGCTTTTGCACCGCTTCGATAGTTTTAGCCATGGTGAACGTCTTGCCCGAGCCGGTAACGCCGAGAAGCGTTTGGTAACGCTTGCCCTCGCGAATTCCCTGAGCGAGCTTTTCAATGGCCTGCGGCTGGTCGCCCGATGGCTCGTAGGGGCTCACCACGCGCAAAGGCGTGTTGGCAAGCCGCACCTCCGGCAGCTTGCCAACCATTTCCATACCCTCGATGTTCTTGAGATGGGAACTCACCCGTTAACCACCTTCAGTCCGGCCCTACCCCGCACGCAGCCCCTGCGCTCGGCTTCGCCGTGCTCGGGGTCGAACAGTCCACTGGACTGTTCGATATTCTTGAGATGGGAACTCATCACTTAGTCCAGCGTTTTGGAATACTCGTTCCACCAGGCCAGGACCTTATCACGCAGCTCTTCCTGCGTGCCGTCGTTGTTAAAGACCACGTCCGCCTGCTCGATGCGATCGGCATCGCTGATTTGGCGGGCGATGCGACGACGCACGTCGTCCTCGTCCCAGCCCGAGGCCACGGCACGTTTAATGCGGTCGTCAAAAGGCGCCAGCACAGCCAAAACGACGTCGGCGCCGTTGGCCATGGAAACCTGGCGGTTCTTGAATACGGAATACTCGACCACCACGGCCTTGTTCCCCGCGCGCTCAAGCTCGTCGAGCTGATCGATGAACGCCTCTTCGATACGCGGCATGGTGATGCGGTTGAGCTTGCGCGTTTCCGCCGGCGTGGTGAAAGCCTTCGCCGCAACCTTGCTGCGCACGATCTGGCCGTCGGGACCTAAGATATCGGCGCCGAAGGCCGCGACCAAATCCTCCTTTACCGTGTCCCACAAAAGCACATCATGGCCAACCTTGTCCAAGTCGATGAACGGAACCCCTTGTTCGGCCAATACCTTGCGCGCCGTGGATTTCCCCGCACCCATGCCGCCGATGACGAACAGCTTCTTCATGCCCATTGCCTGCCTCCTTTGCACTGATTTCGCTCTTTCCTATGATACACGGCAACGGCCGCTGCCGCCGGCGCACAGAAAACCATCTATCAACAGTTGGCGGCAAGCGGTACCGGCATCGAAACCGGCAGGCTGCACTACGGACGCCAGAGTGATTCGACCTTCATGCGAAAAGCGCCGCCACAACGCAAAACGCCCCCGGCGGCGAACCACCAGGGGCGTTTTAAATCTCTTACCGAGACGATTTCACCGTGCGGTGAAAAGCGCTATTCGGCAGCCTTGTCGGCAGCGGGCTTGTCAGCCTTCTTCTCGCGCTTCTTGGCCGGCTTCTCCTCAACCTGGATGGACTCGTCCACCGGGATCTCGAAGCCCAGCTCAGCGGCAGCGGCCTTCATGGACAGGCTGATGCGACGACGGTCGGGGTTGATCTCCATGACCTTGACCTTGACCATGTCGCCGGCCTTGACGACCTGCGCCGGGGTGTCGATGTGGCGCATAGCCATCTCGGAGATGTGCACCAGGCCCTCGATGGACTGGCCCAGCTCCACAAACGCGCCGAACGGAACGGTCTTGGTGACCTTGCCGTCAACGATGGAGCCGACCGGGTAGGACTCGACGAGCTTCACCCACGGATCCTCGGTGGTCTGCTTCAGGCCCAGCGAGATGCGCTCGCGCTGCAGGTCGACGTCCAGAACCTCGACCTCGACCTCGTCGCCGACCTTGACGACCTCGGACGGATGGTTGACATGGTTCCAGGACAGCTCGGAGATGTGCACCAGGCCGTCGATGCCGCCCAGGTCCACGAAGGCACCGAAGTCGACGATGGAGGAAACCGTGCCCTTGAGGCGCATGCCCTTGGACAGCTTGGAGAGGATCTCGGCGCGCTCGTTCTTGCGGCCTTCCTCAAGCAGCACGCGGCGGGACAGCACGACGTTGTTGCGGTTGCGGTCCATCTCGATGACGCGGGCCTCGATCTCGGTGTGCAGGTACATGTCCAGGTCCTTGACACGACGAAGGTCGACCAGGGAAGCAGGCAGGAAGCCACGCAGGCCGATGTCGAGGATCAGGCCGCCCTTGACGACCTCGATGACCTCGCCGACAACGTTCTCGCCGGCCTTGAACTTCTCCTCCACGCTGATCCAGGCGCGCTCGTACTCGGCACGCTTCTTGGACAGGATCAGGCGGCCGTCCTTGTCCTCCTTCTGGAGAACGAGAGCCTCGATGGCATCGCCAAGGTTCACCAGATCGGACGGATCGGCATCCTTGCGGATGGACAGCTCGCGGACGGGCACGACGCCCTCGGACTTGAATCCGATGTCCACCAGCACCTCGTCATGCTCGATCTTAACGACCGTGCCGTTGACCAGGTCGCCCTCGTCGAACTCGGTCAGCGTGCCGTCGATCATCTGATTCATCTGATCGTCGGAGATGTCCTCGAAGTCGATGACGGACGTGTTCTTGATTTCGGTCAAAACGGACCCCTTTCAAAAAAGTGTCGGGGACCCTTCGTCATGAATGATTGCTACATAAACCATGTTCGCTTGCAGGGACAAACCCTTGTTAGCAGTGCAACAAACATGTCTCGGGGGCCTACATTACTCCTGCTTGCGGCTTATTCCACAAGCCTGTTGAGTATACCATGCGCGCAGGCCGGCTCCGCGTGTTTTTGCGCCTGCACGATTTCTGCGCTTGCGCGCTGAACGCTGAGCAAAAACGAGTGGCGAGCATCGCGTCAAGCGGGTCGCGCGGCCGCCAATCAGCTAGGCCAGCGCGGCGAACACCGCTTCGATCAGGTTCTCCAACAGCTCGCGATTCTCGTCGGAGTCGGGCATGCCGCTCATGAAGCTCGCCACGTAGGTTTTGCCGCCCACGGTGACGATTCCCGCGTCGCAGATGCTGTTGTAGCCGACAACATCCGCAACCGCCTGACCGTCCTCGCCCGACGAATTTTGCGCCGAGCCGTCCTGCTCAGCCTCGTCGGTATCACCCGCCGCTTCGCTTTCGCCCTGCACCTCATCTGCGAACGCCTGCGAGGAGGAACCCGCGAACAGCCCGAACCCGCCAGCCTGCGCACCGCCCGTACCCTTACCTTGGCCCCGACCCGAGCCGACGCCCGTGTCGGAATCGGCGTACCAGCCGGCTTTGTTCATGACTTCCGCACCCTGCGACTCAAGGGCGTCCCGCAAAAACGACGTGGTGGTTTGCGTACAGGTCGTCGTCAGCCAAAGCGCGTTATCGCTGCCGGTGAGCAGGTAGTTGTACATCTCGGTCCAAACCTTGGCCGATGAACGCGCACAATACCAGGGGAAATCGGATTCATCGGTGATAGCGGTGTCGTATATGCCCAGATCCTGCTCCCATTGCTCATAACCCTGGTCGTCGAACATGCGGCGAAGGGCGCTGAAGGAGTCGTTATCGGAGTACACGATGGCGTTTTGCATGCATTGCTCGACATAGGAGCCCTGGCCGAACAGCCCTTCGAAGGGGTTGTCGGACACGCTCGGCAGCACCACGCTGCCGGTTTCCACCTGCGTCTCGCACACATAGAGGGCATAGGGGGCCTTGAAGGAACTTGCCCCGTAGACCGCATTGTCGGGATTGCATGAAATGCCCTCGCCAGAGTCGACGTCGTAGACGACGAAACCCACCTTGCCTTGGCTCTGCACCGCCGAAAGCGCCTGCTCTATGCGTTGCTGAGCCTCGTCGGAAATGGTCGGCGCATCGGCGCCGGCCAGCGAAAACGTCTGGACGCCCTCTTCGCGGGGTACCTCATCGAGCTCGGCGGGCGCCACTGCGAAGCTGACGGTTTCGGCCGCCAGTGCCGTGGAGCTGAGTGCGACGTCGGAAGCCTGACTCGCAAGCAGAGAATCCTCGGATTGCGTCGCATCCCGCCCATCGAGCGCAACGCCGTCGAGCGTGCGGACGCCGGCAACGATGCCGATGGCAAGCAGCGCGCATGCCGCCGCCACGCCGATTGCGCGCCTATTCCGGCGGCGCGGGGAGGACAGCACGGTCGTTCGCGGGACGAAACCGCCCGCCGCGCCGGAACGAAAAGGCTGCACGGGAACCGAAACCCGACCGGAATTGGGCAAGGCCTTGAAAATGTCGTCTTCAGAGGAATCGAACGTGAGCGTACTGGAG
>CAVBAM010000093.1:0-6063 GCA_963593315.1 Candidatus Methanomethylophilaceae archaeon
CCACTCCCGACCCCGCACAGACGAGGACAAGCAAGCGAGAAGAAGAAGCAAGGAGGAGGAAATGGATACATCTCTGACAATGTCCAGGCGTTCGTTCATGAAGACCGCCGCCATCACCGGCGCCGTCGTGGCGTCGTTCGGCAGCGTGGCTCAAACGGCCCTGGCAGAGCAGACGTACCCCCAGGTTTCCGGGCAAGACACCGTCACCGTGAAAACCTGCTGCCGCGGCTGCGGCAAGATGGAGTGCGGCGTCAAGGTGATCGTCCAGAACGGACGCGCCATCCGCGTCGAAGGCGACGAGGGCGCGTTCCAATCGATGGGCAACTGCTGCACGAAGTCGCAGTCGTCTATCCAGGCGGCATATCATCCCGACCGCCTGCACTACCCCATGAAGCGCACGAACCCCAAGGGCGAGGAACCCGGCTGGGTGCGCATCAGCTGGGACGAGGCGATGAACACCATCGTCGACAACCTGACCGCCATCAAGGCGAAGTACGGCGGCGAGGCCATCGCCTGCCAGGTGGGCACTTCGCGCATCTGGTGCATGCATTCGGAATCCATCCTGAAGAACATGCTGGAAACGCCGAACAACATCGAGGCGTGGCAGATCTGCAAGGGCCCGCGCCACTTCGCCACCACCATGGTTTCGCAATTCGCCATGTCGTGGATGGAAACCATCACCCGTCCGAAAGTGTACGTGCAGTGGGGCGGCGCGTCCGAACTTTCGAACTACGACGACAGCTGCCGAACCACGGTCGACGTCGCAAGCCGCGCCGACGTGCATATATCGGTCGACCCGCGCCAGGCCAACATGGGCAAGGAGGCCGATATCTGGCAGCACCTGTGGCCGCAGACCGACGGCGCCCTGGCGCTGGCCTGGACCAACGTCATCATCCAGAAGAAGCTCTACGACGAGCTCTACGTCAAGAAATGGACGAACGCGCCGTTTTTGGTGTGCGAGGACGTCGAGCCCTCCGGCTTCCCGACGGTGCGCACCGACGGCAGCTACTGGGACGTGAAAACCATCCTTCTGAAGGAATCCGACATCAAGGAAGACGGCTCGCCGTACAAATTCCTGGTGTACGACAACAACTGGGAAAAGCTCAAGGCCGAGGGCGTCGAGCATGAATACGGGGCGTTCACCTGGTTCAATGCCGACCAAGAAGGCCGCATCGACGAAACCGGCGGCTTCTGGGAAGGCGAGAACTACGATTCCGAAAAGGCGCGCGAGGGCCGCGAGGCCGCGCAGGACAACCTGCTGCCCGGGCAGACCCAGGGCTGGGTGCCCGACCTTGCCCCCTTCGACCCGGCCATCGACCCGGCGCTTGAGGGCGAGTTCTCCATCACGCTCAAGGACGGCCGCACCGTCAAGGTGAAGCCGGTATGGGAATATTACAAGGCCCGCGCCGCCGAGTTCGACCTTGAGACCGCCGAGGAGATCACGAAGATCCCCGCCGCGGAAATCGAGAAGGCCGCCACGGTGTACGGCACGCGCATCGACCCCTCCACCGGCTACGGCAACGGCGGCCTGCAGTACATGCTGGCGACCGAGCACGGCTGCAACGCCATCCAGAACTCCCGCGCGCTCGACGCGCTGGTGGGCATCACCGGCAACATGGACACCCCGGGCGGCAACCGCGGCCCGACCATCGTGCCCATTGACGGCGACCTGCAGGGCTTCTCGGCCTGGGCTCCCGGCGCCTCCACACCGCCGGCCGAGGTCAACCAGAAGCAGATCGGCGACACGAAGTTCCCGCTCCTGTCCTGGTGGCAGTACTGGTGCGACGGCCCGTCCATCTACGACACCATGATCACGGGCGACCCCTACCCGGTGCGCGCCCTGTGGAACGAGTCCGGCAACTTCATGGCCTTCGCCAACACCACGCGCGCGTGGGAGGCGCTGTGCAGCCTGGACTTCTACGTCGATCTGAACCTGTGGCACGCGCCCTCCACCGACGCCGCCGACGTCATCCTGCCGGTTGCGCACTGGATCGAGCTGAACAGCCCGCGCGCCTCGCAAGGATCGGCTGGCGCCATGGGAGCCACCGTCAAGTGCGTGCAGCCGCCCGCGGAGGCGAAGTACGACCCCGAGATCGTCATGGATTTCGCCCGCCGCATGAACTGGAAATGGACCAACGAGCCGGGCAACGAATGGCCCGACATCGACTGGCAGCTCGCCGATTCCATCAAGCTGCTCACCGACGACGAGCTGACCTACACCACCTGGCACGTCGAAGGCGGCAAGCCCACCTACGAGCGCCACGGCGTGCCGATGGACCAGGTCACGCCCAAGTACAAGACCTGGGACGAATACGTGGCCGCCTTCCAGGAGCACGGCTGGTGGCAGGCGAAGGACATCGAGCCGCGCAACTGGGGCACTTACCGCCGCTACCAGACCGGCGCGATGCGCGCCCGCGATCGCGTGTGGGCCCGCCTGGACTACACCGCCGGCAACGGCATCGGCGACTGGAAGCCCGGCTGGTTCACCCCGACCATGAAGCAGGAGATCTGGTCGACGGTCATGGAAACGCATCATCCCGACCACCCCGAGTGGCGCCTCCCCTCGTGGAAACCCGCGCCGCACGACCGCGCAGCCGAGCCCGACCGTGCCAAGGAATACCCGCTGACGGCCACGACCGGCCGCCGCATCCCGGTGTATTTCCACTCCGAGCATCGTCAGCTGCCGTGGTGCCGCGAGCTGTGGCCCGTCCCGCGCATCGAGATCAATCCGGAAACAGCCGCCGAGTACGGCATCGAGCAGGGCGATTGGGTCTGGATCGAAACCGAGTGGGGCAAAATCCGCGAGGTCGCCGACCTGTACTACGGCGTTGACAAGGACGTCGTGAACCTCGAGCACACTTGGTGGTACCCCGAGGTCAAGGACGCCGGCCACGGCTTCCAGCTTTCCGCGGTCAACCAGCTGATCGACCATCACGCGCAAGACCCGCATTCCGGCACGTCGAACTTGCGCGGCTACCTGGTGAAGATCTACAAGGCCACGCCCGAGAACAGCCCGTTCGGCAACCCCGTGCCGTGCGATTCGACCGGCACGCCCATCATCCACACTTCCGACGACCCGCGTCTGAAGGAATGGCTGCCCACCTACGAAGGGAGGGACTAAACCATGTCGAAAGCGATCATCACCGACCTAAACCGCTGCGTCGGCTGTCTGGCCTGCAGCGTCGCCTGCAAAGCCGTCAACGGCGTGCCCATCGGCAACTACTGGAACAAGGTCGTGCGCATCGGGCCGAACCCCATTCCCGGCGGATCGGGTCAGTACCCCGACGTGTACACCTATTTCATGACCATCGGCTGCCAGCACTGCGCCAACCCCGAATGCGTAAAGGTGTGCCCGACCGAGGCAAGCCATGTGGCCGAGGACGGGTCCATTCAAATTGACAAGGAGAAGTGCATCGGCTGTCAGTTCTGCGTCATGGCCTGCCCCTACGGCGTGCGCTACCTCAACGAGGAAGAGCGCGTGGTGGAGAAATGCACCTTGTGCGAGCAGAAGCTCAAGCAGGGCGAGCTGCCGCAGTGCGTCAGCCAGTGCGGCGGGTGCGCCCGCTGGATCGGCGACACCGACGAGGGGCTCGAGTCCTACGTGGGAACCTACGACTCGGCCGGCAAGCAGCGCAAGATGCTCGAATTCCTGGAACCGTTCAAGGAAAGCGACATCTACCGCCTGCCCGACGTGGGCAACAAGCCCTCGTTCAGCTTCATCCTACGCGATCACCACTGGGAAGGAGGTGACCTGTAATGGCTATCCAATGGCCTTTGGTCCTGTTCACCCTGTTTGTTTGCCTAACCTGCGGCATCGTCGGAACCATGGGAATCTTGGCGCTCAAAGGGCGCGGGCGCGACCTGCAGTGGACGGCGCTTGTCACCGCGGCGGTCTCGCTGGTGGTCGGCGGCATCGCCGTGTTCACGCACCTGCAACACTGGGAGCGCATCTTCAACGGCTTCGGCCACATCACCTCCGGCATCACGCAGGAGCTGATCGGATGCGTGTGCCTGGGCATCATCTTCGTGTGCTGGTTCTTCGTGCTGCGTCGCGGCGCCGATGCCGCGGTACCGAAGGGCCTTGCCTGGGCATCGATCGTGGTGGCTCTCGGCATGGTCATCGCGACCGGGCATTCCTACTACATGCCGGCACGCCCGGCGTGGGGTCCGGCCTACATGCTGTTCTACCTGGGTAGCGCGTGCTTGATGGGCCCGGTGGCGCTCTGGATCATCGCAGCGGTGCGCGGCAACGACGAGGCCGAGAAAGCCTCGGTGCAGCTCACCTTCGTCGGCGGCATCGTGCAGGTGGTGACCCAGCTCGTCTACACGGCAGCGGTTGCGGCCTCGGGCGTGGCGCAGTTCGGCCACTACGCAGACCCGACGCGCATGACCACGCACCCGACGCATGTCGACAGCCTGCTTGCGGTCATGACCACCGGCGACGGCGCGGCGATGTTCTGGGCAAGCCTTATCGCCGCCATCGTGGCCGTTGCGGTCGCGGCCGTATCGCGCGGCAAGTCCGGAGCCAAGACGATGGCGATCGTCGCCGCCGTAGCGGCCGTCGCGGCAAGCGTGATGTTCCGCGTGCTGTTCTACCAGCTCGGCTACAGCGTGGTGCTGCTGTACTAGGCGAAGGCAACGCCGCTAGAAGGCGGCAGCGTCAAACAAGATGCTGAATGAATAAGGGGGGCTGGGCTTGAGTCCAACCCCCCTTATCGACAAAGAGCGGGCGACAACAGGCGCGTCCCTTCGTCACCCTTTTTTCGCCTCACAAGTCTGCTTCGAAGTGCTGACTGCAGAACTCCTCCAGCGCGGGAAGCTCGCGCTCCACCGCATCCCAGGCGATTTCGGCATCGAACATCCCATAGCCATGCACGAGATGGCAGCGCATGCCGTAAATCCTGGCCCATTCGATTTCGGGATGCAGCCGCGTGAACTCATCGCTGAGCCGGTTGACCGCCTCCCCGATTTGAATCAAGCACAGCGACACGCAATCCTGGTACTGCAAGTCGCTCTGAAACGCTTGAAAGGAATCCCCGAAGCGGTCCTTCGCCAAGCGCACCCTATCGCAATACTGCAGAATGACGCCGAGCTGCTCGTTGTCGCGTTCAGCCGGCCTCATACAGAACCACCTCGTCCCGCTTCGCCTTCGCAAGCAATCGGTCGCTCGCGCCGGCCGTCGTGACCACATCAACCTCGCGGCCGATCGCCTCAGTGAGCGCGGCTTGAAAATCAAGGACGCGCAACCCTTTGATGTCGCCTTTTTCGAGCAGGAGGTCGATATCGCTGCCTTCGTCAGCCTCGCCTCGCGCATACGAACCGAACAGCGAAACTTTCTGCGCACCGAATTCCTTGGCAAGCGACACAACGGCATAGCGAATTTCCCCGAGCGTCGGATTGCCGTTGCCGAGATGCTCCTCCACAAGCTGCTCAATGAGCTTCGAACGGTTGGTCACCCGCCGACCGCTCAACCCCGCCGCACGGTCTTCGGCGGCACGCCGCTCGACCTCCGCGTCGATGAGCTGCAACGTTTTATCTTGCAAGTACAGGGAAACCACGCCGGCCATGCGCGCTCCTTTCTCATAGGTTTCTATTAGATAGTACCATGAGGAAGAGCCCGTGACGAATAATTTCACTGATGGAAGTGGGCGCTACTCTTTGCCACTGGCGGGACCAACCCGCCTGATGTTCCGGCTTCGCCGGAATGCGCGCTCTTGCGAACGCGCCTACGAGATTCTGGTAGAAAGTTAATTTTGAACTGGGATTTCCGGATGTTTAAAAAAAGGGGGGCGGGTGCAAATTTGCACTCGCCCCCCTTGCTTGCATCGGTTGGTTTTCGGCTTGGGAAGGCCGGCCTACTCCTCGCTGCCGGTGCCGTTGGCGGCGTCAGCTTCCTCGACGCCCGCACCTGCGGCTGCTTCGCGTTCCAGGCGCGAACGGCGGGCGCTATAGGCTGCAAAACCTGCGCCGGCGGCCGCCACGGCCGCGAGCGCCGGCGCAAGCGACCCGAGCGCGCCGTCGCCGGTCTTCGCGCCGGCCGAGCCCTTGCTCGAACCGGAGCCG